>NZ_VPAO01000011.1:0-85487 GCF_013419235.1 Acinetobacter sp. YH12098 | reverse complement strand
TGGGCACGTTGTCTTTCACGCCAATGTTTTGCATGTTTGGCCAGAAAAATGAGTCGTTCTCGCTGTTCTAAACTAAGTGGTACAGAAACAATCCGAGGCATGTGTGAACATCTGTTAACTAAAAAAACCTTTTCGCATGATTAGTTATTTTTGTCAACTTACAACTATCTAGACTACCTACTTCGATTCTCTTTAAATTAAAAAATTTAAAAGTGTAGCGGAGCTTAGGATGATAATTAATAATTTTATATCTTCTAAAAACATCTTTATCTATATCCAAACTAATCAGCTGGTAAAAATTAATATTTTTTTCTAATACAGGATGAATGAACAAATAATTATCTAAGGAAAAATCAACAGAATCATCATAATTCTTATTTGATAATAGATTATTGATGAAATCAACTCTAGTTCCCTTTTGAGATCCTGTATTGCATCTAGGGCATGATAAGGCTAAATTTCTATCATCAAAAGTATATTTTGTATAAACATCTTTAGGTAATACATGTTCTATATGAACAATAATGTCTTCATCTTCAGAAAATTTTCTTAAACAATATGAACATCTTAAATCAAAATCAGCTTTTAGCTTCTTTTTAATTTGCTGTTTTAAGCCTTTAAAAGATTTGCAATCCCAAGGTTTATTTTTACAAACACATGGGTGAGCTCTCGGTTCACCTTTTAAAGTTAGCTTAGGGTATATACATTGGTAATTCGAGAAATCTATAGAGCTCATTTGCTTAACCTCTTACAAATTCATCAAATATTTTATTTAGTGTATTTCTTTGAATATCGAGATCACATGCATCTTTGAGTTCATTAAATTTTTGAGAAATTTCATCATGTGTAATCCTTCCAAGATCATATTGATCGAGCAAATCTACACAATATCTCGATAAAAAAGAATTATCTGGAGTTAGAATACCAAATACTTCCCAATATAAAGACTCAATACTATAGTCTTCATCTTCTTCTATAACAGTTAAGTTTTGATTTACGACCTTAAATATTTTATATTCAATATTTCCTATATAGTCATCATATAATTTTTTTTGATTTACTTGAATTTTTGAAATAATTAGTGGCGAATGTGTAGCTATAAATATTTTCATATCATACAAATAAAAATAATCATATATCTTGACCAAGTACTCTCTTTGCCACTTTGGATGTAAGCTAATTTCAGGCTCATCAATTAAAATAATATTTTTTTCATTATTATTTAAACTATTATCCAAAAATAGCATCTGTGCCAAAAAATGAGACTCTCCTGAGCTTGCTCCATCCAACTTAAAACTTTGATTACCTTTAAATAGCAAGAAGTCAATTTTAATTATTTTCTTATTTGCAAATAATTCATAAAGTTTTCTAAAAATTGGCATTGTCTTGAGGTTTCTATCAAGATGCCCCCAATATCCAAGATCAAAGAAATATTCATCATAATCATTATATGGATGTAAAAATTCTTTTAATTGAATACAGAATGCTTCAAGGTCATCTAAATTATAGTCAATATAACTATGCGCATCAGGCACTTTAAATTTATTATATTTATCTATACTTCTAATAAAATATGTTAGAAAATCACCATCAAAATCTGGGTAGAATGAGATTAAAACACCTAGCTCTTTTTCATAACCTAAATATTCTAAGATATTATAGATTCTGTTATTTTCACTTAATATTGAATCAATTATAGTCTTCTTTAAAAAAAATTTTCCTGCTCTAGCACTTAATTTTTTATAGCCTTTTTGATGAAATTTATCAAAGACCGTATTTGATATTGCTAAAACACTTTTATTTTGCCTTAAATACTTTTGTCCTATAGAATTCAAAAGTCGGCTTTTACCACTCCCATTAACCCCCACTAAGAAATTTACTTTTGTATACTCTGTCATAATTTTTCACTTATTTAAATACAAATAAATTATAGTTTTCAAAAACTTAAAAAACAACATTCAAGTTGCGTTACTATTTTCTTACAAAAGATGACTGCTACACCTCAATTATGCAATCCCTCCTAACCTCCCTTTAAAAAAGGGAGGGACTGTCACGCAATTCAATAAATTCGCGAAAGTCCCCCTTTGAAAAAGGGGGAATTAGGGGGATTCTTTATGACAGTAATGATAAATAGCTTCCTCAACCCCAGCAATCTCCCTCAACACCTGCCCATTATCAAATCTCAGCACCTTCAACCCAAGCTGAGCCAAAGCCTCATCTCGAACTCGATCTGCCTCTAATTCTTCAGGCGAAAAGTGCTGACTACCATCGCACTAAAGCCTACATTCAAGCCCTCACCCCAGCCCTCTCCCAAAGGGAGAGGGAGCACCATCTAATTTAATAATCAGGTTAATTCAATAGTGAAAGTTCCCTCTCCTCTCAGGAGAGGGTTAGGGAGAGGTAAATCAGTCATGTTATTGCGTAAATCACGCGAGGCTTGTTTTAAATTTTTATTGTAGGGTTTCATTTTATTCTTCTATTTTAATATTTTTAATCCCTCCTAACCTCCCTTTAAAAAAGGGAGGGACTATCACGTAATTCATTTAATCACATGAAAAAGTCCCCCTTTGCAAAAGGTGAGAAGCGTAGCTTCGCAAGAGAGGGATTCTATCGAAGAATATATACAACTGAGACGTCAATTTTCCACCACACTCATCGATCAACTGCCCTTTTTTACACTTTTATGTCAGACACCACGCCAATTTCCTTATAATAATCACTTTAGATCTCCCCAAATTCATAACCCATTGGTGCATTAATGAAAAAACTCATGAACGGTGCAGAAAACATCGTAATTGAAATGTGCAAAGGCTTTGTTCTTGCCCATCCAGAACTCGCATTTAACGAGTCGCACAAAATCATTACACGCAAAGAAAAGCACAATAACGTGGCACTTATCAGTGGTGGTGGTAGCGGTCACGAACCTGCCCATGCAGGTTTTGTCGGTACAGGCATGTTAGACGCTGCTGTGTGCGGCGACGTATTTGCATCTCCGTCGCAAATTCAGGTTTATAAAGCCTTACAGCAAGTCGCAACTGACAAAGGCGTGCTGATGATCATCAAAAACTATTCTGGCGATATGATGAATTTCCAGAATGGTGCAGCCCTTGCAACTGAAGACGGTGTCAAAGTTGACTATGTCAAAGTGGCAGATGACATTGCGGTCAAAGACAGCCTCTATACAGTCGGTCGTCGTGGTGTTGCAGGCACAGTATTTGTACATAAGATTGCAGGCGCAGCGGCATCAAAAGGTTTAGAACTTGTCGAAGTAAAAGCGATTGCTCAAAAAGCTGCAGACAACGTCATTAGCCTTGGTTTTGCTTATAGCTCATGTACCGTTCCTGCTAAAGGTACGCCAACCTTCACATTGGCTGATGACGAAATGGAATATGGCGTCGGCATTCACGGTGAACCCGGCATCCGCCGTGAAAAAATCTTGCCCTCTAAAAAAATGGCACAGCGCATCGTAGATGATTTATTCCTTGACCGCCCTGACATGAAAGAAGTTGCAGTCTTGGTCAATGGCTTTGGTAGCACACCGCTGCAAGAGTTGTACGTCTTCAACCATGATGTATGCGAACACCTTGCACGTAAAGGCATCAAAATTTACCGCACATTTGTCGGCAACTATATGACCAGTATCGACATGAATGGTGCATCTGTGTCCTTGCTTGCTGTCGATGATGAATTGAAAACCTACCTCGATGCAGCAGCCAATACCCCTGCATTTAAAATGGATGGTTCAGCAGCACAGCCTTTAACTTTTGTATCCAAAGATGCTTCAGCCGAAGCTGTAGTAAACACCCAAGTTGAAACACAGCCTGAACATGCGGTGATTAGCAATGAGCAATTCACCATCGAAAACATGCGCTATGTGGTGGATGTGATGTCTGCCTGTATCATTAGAAATGAAGTGCCATTCTGTGAGCTGGACGCGCATGCTGGTGACGGCGACTTCGGTATGAGCGTGGCGAAAGGCTTTAAGCAATTAAAACGTGAATGGCAAAGTCTGATTCAAGCGCAGCAGATGGATGAATTCATGCTGAACTGCTCAATGATCATTATGGAACATTGTGGTGGCGCGTCTGGCCCAATCTGGGGTTCAGCATTCCGTGCGGCAGCGAAATCAATTCAAGGCAAATCAGTTTTAACTGTCGCTGATTTTGCCGAGATGCTGCAAGCAGCGGTCAAAGGCATTCAAACTACAGGTGAGCGTTCATTTGGACGCGGCGCAGTGGTGGGTGATAAAACCCTGATTGATGCACTTGTACCATGCGCAGATTCTTGGTCTGCCCATACCGATAAATCCTTTAAAGAAAACTTTGTACTTGGTGCAAAAGCGGCGGTTCAAGGCGCTGAAAATACCAAAGAGATCGTAGCGCGTATGGGACGTGCGGGAACTGTAGGCGACCGTAGTCTTGGCTATCCAGATGCTGGCGCACATGGTTTAGGTGTAATCTTTACGGATATTGCAGAACATATTAAATAACTGAGCATCTTTAAAAATTGCCAGACCACATCAAAAGCATCGATTCGTCGGTGCTTTTTTTATGGCTATTTTAAAGCACTTTTTTTCATCAAATATCTCATGCATACAATACCGTTAGCATGAAATCCATTTTCAAATAATGCTTAAAAATTAACACAATTGAGCTGCTTTATCGCCTAGCGCTTTGCTAAGTTAAAACATATAACGATAAAAAAGGATGAGACATGGATTTAGCCCAAATATTCATCCATGACACCACATGGACTTTTGCTGCCGAAGTGATTTTGCGTAGCGTCATTATGTTCGTTTTAATCATCGTATTCTTACGCCTAACAGGCAAACGCGGCGTACGTCAGTTATCCATCTTTGAAGTTGCCATCCTCCTTGCTTTGGGTTCTATTGCAGGCGACCCAATGTTTGAAGAGGAGCTCCCCCTCCTGCAAGCTCTCATTGTGATGACGGTGGTAATTGGTTTATACCGAGTAATCACTTGGCTCATGATGAAATACCAACCCTTTGAAGATTTAATTGAAGGCAAAGCCCTCTACATTGTTGAAGATGGTGAATTGGTTTTAGAAAAGATTAAACAAGGTAAAATGTCACATGATGAATTCTTCTCTGAAATGCGTCAGCAAAATGTGGAGCATCTTGGACAAGTTCGAGTTGGTTTATTAGAAAGTGATGGAAAATTTAGTATTTTGTTTTACCCACCTGAACAAGTGCGTTATGGACTGCCACTATTTCCGAAACCCTATAAAGCGGTTCGAGATATCAAAATGCATTAGCTGTATGCCTGTACGCACTGTGGCAAAACCATGTACATTCACGGTGCTCAGGATACCTGCCCGCGCTGCGGATGTTGTGACTGGGCTGAAGCGATTAATACACAGCGTTTAGCTTAAGCATTCAAGGCTAAAACTTTAAAATTCTTTGCCGCTTCAATTAAACACGTCATCAAAATACAGTAAGATCCAACGACCATCACCACAGACCCACCCTTCAATGTTTTATTCGCCATCTAAAAGTGCAGCAGCAGAGATTTCATTGGTTAATATCTGTGCATCATTTCAGTTCAGGCAAGACATCCAGCTTTCATCTTTTGAAGACTACAAGATGCTCAGACAAACTCCCAAAAATGTATCATGAGGAAATTTTCAGTTTTATTCTCGCACTAACATCTATCAATCAGATAAAAATACAAAATAATGAATTGCCCTGAATTAACTCAGAAATGGCGCAATTTGTTTTTCATTTTTTAAACAGATTCTAAAAACATAGTTTTTCACTTAATAATCATTCATTTAATTTTGTCATTGCAAATCACCATTGCACTATTTTAGTGCATTGTTGTCATACTCATGCAAGTCTTTGCTTTATATCGAGTCTTCTACATTTTTTAGTTTTTTTAATCAAAATTTCCCTCTCTCACTCCTCTTTTCGAAATTATTCCGCTCGATATACTGAACTTCTTTTCGTGAACTAGCGCACTAAACTGGAACACCTTATGCAAAATATAGATCTCCTCTTTCTCCTTCTTGGTGCAGTCTTGGTTCTTGCCATGCATGCTGGCTTTGCATTTTTAGAATTAGGTACAGTACGACATAAAAATCAGGTCAATGCGCTGAGTAAAATTTTGACTGACTTTTCTATTTCCGCAATTGCATACTTTTTTGTGGGTTATTACATCTCTTATGGTCAGCACTTTTTCCATATTGGGGACACTTTAGCAGCCGATCATGGCTACAACTTAATGCGTTGTTTCTTCCTGCTGACTTTTGCCGCAGCCATTCCAGCGATTATTTCAGGTGGTATTGCTGAACGTGCAAAAATGCGGACTCAAGCGATTGCCACATTATTATTGGTCGCTTTGGTCTATCCATTCTTTGAAGGCATGGCATGGAATGGTAATTTTGGGCTACAAGCATGGTTAGAACGCACATTTGGCGCAGCCTTTCATGACTTTGCAGGTTCGGTCGTGGTACATGCCATGGGCGGTTGGATCGCTTTAGCTGCAGTACTTTTACTCGGTGCGCGTCATGGTCGTTACAAAAAAGATGGCCGTATCAGTGCGCATCCACCTTCAAGTATTCCTTTTTTGGCACTCGGTTCTTGGATTCTCATTGTCGGTTGGTTTGGCTTCAACGTAATGAGTGCTCAACGCCTTGATGCGATTTCAGGATTAGTCGCGATTAACTCTCTCATGGCGATGGTCGGTGGCACATTGGCGGCAAACTTCATGGGTAAAAATGACCCGGGCTTCCTTCACAACGGCCCATTAGCAGGTTTAGTCGCTATTTGTGCAGGTTCTGACGTGGTTCATCCTGTAGGCGCATTAATCATTGGAGCAATTGCTGGAGTTATTTTTGTAAAATTATTCACTTACACGCAGAACAAACTCAAAGTTGATGATGTACTCGGCGTTTGGCCACTACATGGTGTCTGTGGTGCTTTCGGTGGTATTGCAGTGGGTGTATTTGGACAAAAATGGTTGGGCGGTTTAGGCGATATTTCAATGATCTCCCAATGTATCGGTACGCTGCTGGCGATCGTGATTGCATTGGCAGGTGGTTTCATCGTTTATGGTCTACTCAAAGTCACAATGGGCATTCGCTTAGATCAAGAAGAAGAATTCCGTGGAGCAGACTTAAGTATTCACCGTATTTCGGCAAACTCTGAAGAAAACATGTTCTAAACAGCACAATCTAAAGCGGCATTTATGCCGCTTTTTTTACCCTGAACTTCGCTTAAAGCTTGAGTTTAAATCACCTTATTTTAGAAAATCTAAGACCTGATCCAAATGCTGAATTTTATTGGGAATGCTGTGCTGTTGTTCTGCACTTAAAGCATGAAAGCCTTCAAGCAAAACGGCAGACATCCCTGCTTGGCTCGCACCATAAATATCATTGACAGGATGATCACCAATAAATAAACACTCGGTTTCAGCCACGCCCAATTCACGACAACTATGCTGAAATATTTCAACTTTGGGCTTACTGATCCCGGCACTTTCCGAGCTGATGATCTGATCAAAATACGATGCAAAACCTAGTCCATTTAAAATGTTCAGTCGTGTGGCATGTCCACCATTCGACACCACCGCCAATTTATACTGCTGTTGTTTTAGTTGCTGCAGCAAGCTCAATGCCCCAGGCATCGCCACGGCAAACTGACCGAAGTACTGAAACCAAAATTGTGTCAGCTCATCAAAATCGGGTTGATGTATCCAATTCAGCTCCGTTTGTAGAGCATAAGCGACAGATGCCCCAATACTCGGATGAGTAAGGAGTTCTTTTTTCGGATATCCCCCATTATCTATACGATTAATAATACGTTTAATCTGTACAAGGTCTACCTCCACCAGCGTCGACTGATAAGACTTGGCTAAATACTGCGTATACGCCTGAACGCTGTGATCTCGGTGAGTCAAAGTATTATCTAAATCAAAAAGGACTGCACGTATGCTCATAAATCTTTATTACTGAGTTTTCAAAAACTTTAACACAATGCCCGTTTTGCTTTATGCACCTTCTTCACTATCGATATCAATACAGTTCAAATAGCCGATTAAGTCTGATTTAAGCTTCGTGGTTTCAAATAGCAGCATTCAAACAAAATAATTTCAGCACATCACACGACTTATGCTCTCGAACCGTTTCTTTTTATTACGGCAAGCCCTGCTGCTCACACTCAGTTTGGTTGGCCTCCTTTATGTTTTCCCCGTCGGTGGTTCGCTCGACCAAGCTTTTATTCAGCCTTGGGTCGACCTACATGGTGGTTTTCCTCATCGTAATGATTGGGCACTTGCTGTGCTGAACCATCGCTATATCAAGAATATCGTCATAGGTGTGTATGTCCTGTATATCGCAGCATGGATATGCAGTTTTAAATATCCATATCTGAAAGCTCGCAAGTTTGAATTTGGCTATTTTATCGTGGTGGCTCTACTCAGCACGGCAATGATTGGTTTACTCAAATCACAATCTGCACATGCCTGCCCTTGGAATATGACCGTCGCCACAGCCCAAGGCTTTTCTTGGGATTTTTCAGCACGCCAAGGACACTGCTTCCCGGGTGGCCATGCTGCGACTGGTTTTGCCTTAATTACGGGATATTTTGTTTATCGAATACATCGACCTGCCCGTGCGTACTTCTTTTTATCTGCTGGGCTGATTTTAGGCTTTGCTTTTGGCTGGGCGCAAATGATGCGGGGTGCGCATTTTCTGAGTCATAACCTTTGGACCGTATGGATCATTTGGGCCTTTAACACAGTCATTTATACATTTGGCTGTCGTTATCTACCCACAGAAAAAATCAAAACTGCCTATAAACACTTTGAATGGATATAGGCTTTATTCGCAAGGAGTAAATTAAAATAATTAGGAGTTTAAAGGTCTTAGCGGAATCTGAATCGTTACTTTCAACCCACCCAGCGTTTCACTTTTCGCAAAATCTAAACGTGCACCAATATGCGCAGCGGCCTTATCCACGATCGCCAAGCCTAAACCACTTCCAATTTCTTCATGATTATAAATTCGATAAAAGCGTTTTCGAATTTGCTCATATAAAGCTGGGTCGATGCCAGGCCCACTATCTTCAACCTGTACAACCGCCTGCCCCGCATGTTCAAAGACGGAGACATTAATCATGCCCTGTGCAGGGGTATATTTAATGGCATTATCAATCAAATTAAAAATGATTGAATGTACCGTTGGCTCAAGACTATATAAGGCAATGCTCTGTTGTTGCTCCATCCCAAGGTCAATATCTTTTTGCATAGCCAAATGTACCAGTTGCTCCACGCAATTGGTTGCGACTTGCTTAAGATCAAAATGTTGTTTGCGCTCAAGTTCAAAGACCGAGGCGTCTTGTTTTGCCAAACTCAATAATTGACTGACCAAATGCTGAATACGAATTAAACCTTTACTCAAATTTTGTAGAGCGTCATCTTGTGGAAATTTTTGTAGCAAAATCTGCATTTGCAAATTCAGTGCGGTAAGCGGGGTCCGTAACTCATGCGCTGAGTCAGCAATAAACTGGCGCTGTTCCTGCTGTGACAATGAAATCCGTTCAAACAACTGGTTCATTTCAATAATGGTCGGCGCAATTTCCTCTGGATACGGCGTTTGAGAGATTGGAGAAAGTTCAAAGGCATCCCGTTTTGCCAGTTCTTTTTTAAATTTTTCTAGTGGGTTTAAGCTGCGTTGAATCAACCATCCCAAAGCGATTAATGCAAAAGGTATAAAAACCAAATAGGGAATAAACATACTACTGGCCAATTCTGCTGCAAGATGCTGCCGAACCGATTCTTGCTGACTAACCTGAATTTGCCGATCTGCGAGTGGCAAAATATAGGTATGCCACTCATCCTGTTGGGTTCTGTGGGTATAAAAACCGGCTTTGGGCTGAGGCGCGACCAATAATTTTAATTGATGGGTTTGATGCGCATTGGATTGATAAGTCCATACATCGACAAATAAATCTTCTTCGTGATAACGCTTATGTTGATCAAATTCGCTGCGAATGGGCTGCGGATCATGCTCTGCAACACGTTCCGCCAAATTTTGCATTTGCGCATCTAAAATTTCATTAATTTCTTCAAGTGCAATTCGATAAGCTGAAAACACCAAAAGACAGCCCAAAAGCATACTGAAAACAGAAACATAAATAATTAGTCTCTTTTTCAGAGAATAAGGCTGCTGCATGGTCGATAATTCCTTTGCCTTAACCGAGTCGATAACCTAAACCACGTATGGTGCGAATAAAATCTTTGTCTAATTTTGTTCTGAGATGATGCACATACACTTCAATAGTATTACTGCTGATATCACTATCAAAATCATAAAGCTTATCTTCTAAATTGGCTTTCGAAAAAATCTTATTCGGATGCGTCACCAGTGGAATCAATATGGCCCATTCACGGTTAGATAAATCAACATATTGCCCCTTATAGCGTGCAAGATGCTGCTCAATATCTAAAATCAATTCACCATGTTTTAAAATTTTCTGTGGTGCTTCGACTGAACTCAGCCCTGTGCGTCGAAGGAGTGCATGAATCCGTGCAAGTAATTCATCAAACTCATAAGGCTTGATCAGATAGTCATCTGCCCCATGGTTTAAACCATCTACACGATTTTGTAATTGATCACGTGCCGAGATGATTAACACTGGCAATTTAGGCTGCATTTGACGAATTTGTTTCAGGACTTGCATACCATCCATCATCGGCAAACCCAGATCTAGCAAGACGATATCAATCCCCCCTTGCATTATGAGCTTTAAGCCATCGATACCATTATTCACCCACTCGACTTCAAACTGTTGATAGTTCAACAAGGTTTTAGTCGATTCGGCAATCATGAAATCATCTTCAATAATAAGTATTTTGTGCATGGGCTTAAGTCCTGCGCTGTACTGAAGTACATTGTTGCAACATATTGTTTTTTTCATCAATCACTTGAGTCTGCACATCGAGCAAATTCAATAGCGATGGAAATAGATTATCCTGACTTAATTTTTTGCTTTTTTGTGCCATTAAACAAGTATATTGCGCTGAATTATTTTTTTGCCAAGCCGGTGAAAACCACATCAACATCGGCACATGCGTTTGCTGTGACGGTGCAATTGCATATGGAGAACCGTGTAAATACAAGCCATGCTCACCGGTCGACTCGCCATGATCGGACAAATACCACAGTCCTGTTTGATAGTTGTTAGTCACTTTTAAGGTGTTAATCAATTCACTCAGCACATGGTCGGTATAGACAATACTGTTGTCATAACTATTTATTAACTCTGTCGAGCTACATCCCTGTATGGCATTGCTATTACAGGTTGGCTTAAATTTTTGAAACGCTGCGGTACTTCGTTTGAAATAAGCAGGGCCATGACTGCCCATTTGGTGTAATACAATTAAACGGGGAGTTGGATCTGCTTTGGGGATCGAAGCCAAATATGCCTTCAAACCATCCACCAAGATTTCATCATGACATTCGCCATCGGCATCACACCACTTTTTCTTTAGTGCTTCAGGAAATTCATATTTTTCAACACGTGTGCATGTGCCCTTACAGCCTGAATTATTATCTAGCCACGTCACCTTATAACCTGCACGCTGTGCAATATCGAGTAAACCTTCGCGATGACTTGCAAGCTGTTCGTCATATTCGGTTCTCGGCATACCTGAGAACATACAAGGAACAGACACAGCGGTTGCGGTGCCACATGAACTGACTTGGCTAAAATTGATAATATTTTGCTGACTGAGTTCAGGATTGGTATTTTTAGCATAGCCATTGAGTGAAAAACTTTCCGCGCGCGCAGTTTCACCGACCACCAAGACCATCAATTTTGGTAAGCTTTTGGCGCTTACGTTTTCAACCATATGTGCATCTTCACCATAGATCAGCAATGGCAAATCCTGTTTCGGTGCTTTTTTGTGATAATAGGAAAAGGTCGAAGCGATACTGTTTTGTGGTGAGAGCATGCCTTTTAAGTCACGATGCTCACGAAAAATCGCAGCATAATCGACAAAATAAACAAACAGCAAAGCACTCATGAGGATGAGCGATAACACTATATGTAGCCCCTTTTTGGCAACAACTGTGCTTAGGGCTTCTTTATGCAGTGGCAAAAGCCAGATCAATAGCACTGGCAAAATAACCAGTCCAAAGACCCAGATAAAAAATTGTGGCGAGATTAAATCCTGCACTTCCTTTACATCTGTTTGCATCATGTTTTGTACTTGGTCAGATGTAATGGTCACGCCTAAACTATTGACAAAATAGGCACTCAAGCCACCAATGATCAGCAAAACACTCGCCAAAAGTTTTGAATTCCATCGCCATTGCAGTAGTTGCATCAACACATTATAAAGTGCCACCACCACCAGTACGGTTGCCGCTAAAAATAGTCCGGCCTTCAGACCCGTATAAGGTGTGAGCTGCTGGATTTGCTGATAAAACGCGAGGTTCAAAACCACCCCAAGCCATAAGGCAAGCACGAGGTTAAATTGACTTAAACTAAGTCTTGGAATTTTTTGCTGTATTTTAGCTATGACCTGAAGCATATTGGCATCAATTATTGATCTTTGATGCCCTAATCTAAAAATTCAAACTTAAAAATCACTTAAAACTGATCAAAACCATGCAAGAAAAATAAAAAAAGGTGATGTAAAACATCGCCTTTTGAACAACTTAAATCAAGGTCTTAGAATTTAAATTCTAGACCTGTACCTAGAACAGGTTGTTCGCTTTCATTAGAACCTTGTTCAAGTGCTAAGTAACCTGCATAACCATAAGCTTTCACTTGTTTGCTAAATGCATAATCTGCACCTGCAATGAATTGCTGAGCTTCGTAATCATCACCCACTTTATAGGTCGTGGTATTTTGACTATATTGTGCTTTTACTGTCCACGCTTTTGCAGATGGTAGATTGTATTCTGCACCAACTAACCAACCTTGAGCATCATCAATATTTGCTGCTGCAACATCATTACCTTTAGCAGCCTCAACCTCTGATGTTTGATACAGTGCTTTGAGTGCCAAACCACCCTCAAGATTTACACGACCAATCGCACGAACGGTATTTGCAGCAGCAAATGCTTTTGTACCCGCAACTTCAGGACTTTCAGCATTTAAGATCCCTACGCCACCAAAGTTCGATGGAATGGCTTTGTCATACGCTAAACCTGCGACAACAACGGGGCTGTCATAGACAACAGACGCCGACCAAGCATCGCCAAGACCACGACCTGCAGTTTTTACTACACCTTTGTCGCTCTTGATTCCTGAAGATTCACCTGTTGCAAGCAATGCATTAACTTTAATTGCACCTTCAGCAATTTTAAATGCTGGTGATTCATAGACAACAACGTTATCTACACGGTTCTCACCCGTCATGATGCCTGTAACATCAGCACGGTTACCCACGTAGTTGTTGAATGTATCAACCGGACTAGACAATTGTTTTAATGGGGTATCGTGTGCACCAACTTTCAATGTACCAAGTTTCGCATCTTTCAAACCAACGAAGCGGTTACGCTTAGACCAGTCATCGCCTTCGCCGTCTGAGTTAAATGCCCATTCAATTGCATAAACTGCGCTTAAACGGTCTGTCAGTTTTTCATCGCCCTTTAAACCCAAGAAAGAACTGTTTGAACTTATTTCAACGACATCTTTGTCTGAAACACCCGTTTTATTATCTTCAGGTAAATAATCAACAGACGCATCAATTTCACCGTAGAAGGTTGGTGCTGCAAAGGTTGACCCAGCCAAAAGGCTCAATGCGATAGCCGCTGCTAACTTAGTTTTCATCAAAAAATTTCCTTAAATTATTTTGTAACAGATATTACACACGCGAAACATATTACAAAATTATTAAAATAATATTTGCATTGCTCTTTTAGTGCTTTAGCTGATAAAAAACAACCAAAATCATGATTTAGAAGTGATTTTGGTCATTTTTTGATGCTTTTCCCCAAAATAGAATCGGGACTAAGCTCAATGCAGCCAAACCTGTGATCCAAAATAAATAAGTGCTATAACCCAACTGATCGGCCACTATGCCACTGATGCTATACAGCCCCCCACTCACCGTCGCCATAATGGCAACCTGAAATGTAAAGTCCGTTGCTGCAAATGCTTTACGACTATATTGCATCACCAAAGTCAGCATGATCACGAGCAGCATGGCTGAAATCATGTCTTCGGCAGCATTGATCCCATAGATCAGCCATTCATGAACCTGCCGTTTAGCCTCGAACTGTAAAGCCAGCCATGCATAGGCCAATAAACTGAATATTTTCAATACCGAATAGAAAACCAAGGCCTGCGCCCGAGAAATATACTTCAAGCTTAGACCTGCAAGCCCCGCCCCAATTAAAGCAGCCACCGCACCTAACATGGTGACATACAGACCGATTTGACTAAAACTCAATCCTAAATCGACCATCAGCGGCTTAAGTAAGGGTCCTGCCAGACCATCTGCAAGCTTAAAACTCAATAAGATCATGAGCCACAGTGTGAGGGTTTTAGTTTGAGAAAAATAAGTCAAATACTGGCGAATAGCGTAGAACAAGGCTGAAGTATGCTTATGGTTGTTATCATTCTCTTGAGAGGAAATTATGTTGAGCTGTGGCTTTAAAGGTTCTCGATAGAGAAAAATAGGAATCGTATTGATGAATACCAATGCCGCTAAAAACAGAAATGTGGCTTGCCAATCCAACCAATCCAAGGCCCAAAGCACAGCACCACCACCGACGATAAAACCGAGTCTTGAACCAATCACCTGAAAGGTATTGCCCCAGTGCTGTTGGTCAGTTTTTAAAATATTGACAGCCAAGCCATCGGTTGCGACATCTTGAGTCGCACCGACCAAATTCATACTGAGTAAAGCCACAAAAAACAGCAGCAGATACATCGGTTCATTCAAGCTTTGGATCGGCAAAAAAGACAGGAAGACCAAGACCACCACGGACAACAACTGCATTGGAATAATCCAACTCCGATAGTGCCCTTTGGACCTTGAACCATGTCGATCAATCCACGGTGCCCAAAAAACTTTGATCGACCATGGCAGCATGAGTAATCCAAAGCCACCAATATGCGCCAAAGACACACCTTGCGCTCTTAAAATCACCGGTAAAGCATGTGTCATAAAACCGACAGGTAACCCTTGCGCCCAATATAAGGAAAACAGTAAAAGATAGAGCTGACGAAGCTGGATCATAAGTTCCTAAATGTTGAATGCGCTGAAGTTACATTTAGAGTAGTCAAAATGCGGCTATTTTGCCAATGATCTAAAAAAATCATCGACCTAAGATAAGGTCAATGCTGATGCCGTACTTTTAAATGCGCATCACATCGAAAATGGATTTCACCTATATAAGAATATGCAATGAATCAAAAGACTCAATTATTTCCAGTTTTGCCCGATCAAGTTCCATCACGCGGTTCCATCCTGAGCCGAACAATTTTTAAAAAACTTTTCTTGGCACAAGGATGGAAATTTGACGGCGAATTTCCAAACCTTGCCAAAGCTGTGGCAATCATTTCTCCGCATACTTCTAATATAGATGCATGGCACGGCTTTCTCGCCTTGCTTGGGATCGGGATAAAAATAACCATTTTTGGCAAAAACACCCTTTTCAATACTCCCTTAAAACCACTTTTGGATTGGGTCGGCGTGATCCCTGTGCAGCGTGAAAATCCACATGGACTGACGCGTGAAATTACTGAGATTGTCCAAGCGACAGATCAAATTTGGATTGGAATGGCACCTGAGGGAACACGAAAAAAAGCCGATAAAATCCGCAGTGGTTTTTACTATATTGCCTATGAAGCACAGATACCAATTGTGATGTTTAGCTTTGATTATGCAAAGAAAACCATTCATTGCTTGGGTGTTTTTGAACCGAGTGGAGATTTTGAAACTGATCTCGAAAAAATTTTGAAGATTTATGATGGCAAATTTTCCCCGAAAAATCCCGAATGGTTGGCCTTGCCGTTACAAAAGCACTGGAAAAAGCCCTAGTCAAATGGCTATTTTTTTGATGTGATGTGCACTTTGTATATTTAACAATCAGATTTCACACATGAAACTTTTGCATTACCTGATTCCTAGCCTCTTTGTATTGGCACTCACTGGCTGTGATTCTGCAACCAAAACACCTGCGACCACGACACCTACACCAGCCAAAGCACGTGAACCGGTGATCGCGATTGCGCTCGGTGGTGGCGGTGCCAAAGGTTTTGCTCATATTGGCGTGCTTAAAGTACTCGAATCACATGGTATTAAACCTAAGATTGTGACTGGGACCAGTGCGGGTAGTTTTGTCGGTAGCTTGTACGCCAGCGGTAAAACACCATATCAAATGCAGCAATTGGCCCTGAACTTTAAAGAGTCCGATATTCGTGACTTAACCTTAAATAGCCAAGGCATTATTCAAGGGCAAAAACTGCAAGACTTTGTCAATAAAAACGTCGGCAATAAATCAATTGAACAATTTCCAAAGCGCTTTGCTGCTGTAGCCACCCGTTTAGATAATGGCAGTAAAACTGAATTTAACCGTGGTAATGCCGGCCAAGCGGTACGTGCATCGTGCAGCATTCCGAATGTATTTGTACCTGCAACCATTGCAGGGGTGAAATATGTCGATGGTGGCTTAGTCAGCCCAATTCCAGTGAAAACGGCACGTGATATGGGTGCAGATATCGTGATTGCGGTGGATATTTCTGCGCGTCCTGATGGTAGCAAAGCCGTAAGCATGTTTGGTTTACTCGATCAAACCATTAACATTATGGGACAACAAAGTATTAATGAAGAACTAAAAAATGCCAATTTCGTGATTCAACCTAAAGTGGGACATATTGGCACACTCGATTTAAAGTCGAGCAATGCGACGATTTTAGAAGGTGAAAAAGCCGCACAGCTCAAAGTGAATAGCATTATTAAGGCGATCGATAACTTTAAACAGTCCCCTGCGGCCTTTAAACCAGCACCAAAAGCGAAAATATAATTCAACGATTTTTTTTATATTCATTGAGTTATACATCTGCTACATTGATATAGATACTGGTTCATCTATATCAATTCACCCTTATATAAGAGTAGATGTATGGAATTTATTTTAGAACCTTGGCACTGGTTTGTATTGGGCGTCGTTTTGATGCTTTTTGAACTGATTTTGCCGTCTTTTGCTGCGCTATGGTTTGGCGTTTCTGCAATTTTGGTTGGGATCTTATATTGGATCTTTCCATCCATGGACTTTAATGTCCAAATTGTGGTTTGGATTATTTTTGCCGTGCTCTGCACATTTTTGTGGTTCAAATTTATTAAGCCTTTATCCATTGATAAAACCAAAGCAGGTCTGTCGCGTGAAGCGACGATTGGCCAAGTGGGTATGATGATTCAAACCCAGCTCAATCATGGCAGCGTTAAAGTTCGCTTCCCGATGCCTGTTTTAGGTTCAGACGAATGGCATTGCCGTACCCAAGATGCACTTCAAGTCGGTGATCGTGTTCGCGTGACCGATATTTTAGGCAATGATTTAGTCGTCCAACTGCACAGCAGCAACCACCCCACTGACAATCCATAAATAAGTGAGAAATGACATGTCTGGTGTTTCTATTGTTTTTTTAGCGCTCTTAGTTTTTGTAGCCGTCACCATTTTTAAAGGTGTCCGTATTGTTCCCCAAGGTTATAAATGGATTGTTCAGCGTTTAGGTAAATACCATACAACGCTCAATCCGGGACTGAACTTTGTGATTCCGTATGTCGATGAAGTGGCTTATAAAGTGACAACCAAAGATATCGTGTTAGATATTCCTTCTCAGGAAGTGATCACACGTGACAATGCGGTACTGCTGATGAATGCTGTGGCTTATATCAATTTAACCACGCCTGAAAAAGCAGTTTACGGTATTGAAAACTACACATGGGCGATTCAAAACTTAGTTCAAACCTCTTTACGTTCAATTGTCGGTGAAATGGACCTCGATGATGCACTTTCATCGCGTGATCATATTAAGGCTAAACTTAAAGCTGCTATTTCTGATGATATCTCTGACTGGGGTATTACGCTTAAAACTGTAGAAATTCAAGATATTAAACCTTCTCATACCATGCAGGCTGCAATGGAAGAGCAAGCAGCAGCGGAACGTCAACGTCGTGCGACTGTGACCAAGGCAGACGGTGAAAAACAAGCGGCTATTTTAGAAGCAGATGGTCGTTTAGAAGCCTCTCGTCGTGATGCAGAAGCTCAAGTTGTATTGGCAGAATCGTCACAGCGTGCAATTGAAATGGTGAGTTCAGCCGTCGGCGATAAAGAAATTCCAGTTGCGTACTTACTGGGTGAACAATACGTCAAAGCCATGCAAGATATGGCTAAATCTAATAATGCCAAAACTGTGGTATTACCTGCGGATGTACTTAACACCATTCGTGGTGTGATGGGACGTAATAACTAAATCTTCGCATTAATTAAAATGGGTCGTGACATACGGCCCATTTTTATGCCCAAAACAAAAAAGAAGGCAAAGTTTGTGAATTTATGTTTAAATTTCACGTTATTTTTTTGACGTTTTAGGACTTATCGTTCGATTTCACCTACTTGGCTTAGGCAAATCCCATTGAGTCCCCTAATTAAACGCAATTGTCCAACGCCAAAGCGGATACCGTATGAGCTCCCTGAATCCCACCCTAATTACCTTTCTCTTTTATATTGTCGCCATGGTCGTGATCGGTTTACTTGCATACCGTGCGACCAGTAACTTTTCTGACTACATTTTAGGTGGCCGCCGATTAGGGAGCTTTGTCACTGCCCTTTCTGCAGGTGCATCGGATATGAGTGGTTGGTTGCTCATGGGTCTTCCGGGGGCGATTTACCTTTCAGGTTTATCTGAAATGTGGATTGCAATTGGTCTGATCATCGGTGCTTGGCTCAACTGGCTACTTGTGGCAGGTCGTCTCCGTGTACATACCGAAGTTCAAAATAATGCTTTAACCCTACCTGACTATTTCTCAAATCGTTTTAACGATCAAAAGAAAATCTTACGTATCGTGTCTGCTGTGATTATTTTGATTTTCTTCGCAATTTACTGTGCTTCAGGCATGGTTGCAGGCGCTCGATTATTTGAAAGTATGTTTGGTATGTCGTATAGCACTGCGCTTTGGATCAGTGCCATCGCAACAGTGAGCTATGTGTTTATTGGTGGCTTCCTTGCTGTCAGTTGGACCGATACCATTCAAGCGGGCTTTATGATTTTTGCCTTGCTGCTGACACCTATCGTGGTCATGTTGTCGTTCTCTGATTTAACCCAATTCACTCTGGCACTTGAAGCAGCACGCCCTCAAGCCATGGATGTATTTGCTGACTTAAGTTTTGTCGCAATCATGTCTTTATTGGCATGGGGCTTAGGCTATTTTGGTCAACCGCATATTTTAGTGCGCTTCATGGCAGCAGATTCAGTTAAATCGATTCCTAATGCACGCCGTATTGGTATGACATGGATGACGCTCTGCCTCGGTGGCGCAGTTGCAGCAGGCTTCTTCGGTATTGCTTATTTCCAACAGCATCCAGAACTAGCAGGTGTCGTTACAGCTAACCCTGAAACGGTCTTTATGGAATTGACTAAAATTCTATTTAACCCATGGGTTGCAGGTATCGTATTGGCTGCGATTTTAGCTGCCATCATGAGTACCCTCAGCTGCCAGCTTTTAGTCTGTTCAAGTACCTTAACTGAAGACTTTTATAAATCATTCTTACGTAAAAATGCCTCACAAAAAGAATTGGTTTGGGTCGGCCGTTTCATGGTGTTAATGATTGCGTTGCTTGCGATCTATATGGCGGGTAATCCTGACTCTAAAGTCCTTGGTCTCGTCGCATATGCATGGGCAGGCTTTGGTGCTGCATTTGGCCCACTGATTATCATGTCATTGTTCTGGAAACGTATGACATTGAACGGTGCTTTAGCCGGTATGGTGGTTGGTGCAGTCATGGTCATTCTATGGAAAAACCTGTGGGGCGATACAGGCGTTTATGAAATTATTCCTGGCTTCATCTGCTCACTACTTGCAATCATCATTGTGAGCTTAATGGGCAAAGCGCCATCTGCTGAAGTCACTGAAAAATTTGAAGAAGCGGATCGTATCTATAAAGAAAGTATTTAAGACCAATAGTACTTAAATTAAATTTCTAAGTTATAATATCTGCAAAAAAGGACGCTAGGCGTCCTTTTTTGTTTTTATCATGTCATCCATTTAGATATTACTTAGAGGTTTATTTACTTCTATTTCAAATGTACAAAATATAAAAAAGCCCACAACATGTTGAATGTGTGGGCTAATGTCTTTACTGCGTCATATTAACTTTGACGTTTTAATAAAAACTGCGTGATCTTGTGTAATTCTGCCGCGTCTTCTGCAAAATAATCCAAAGCTTGAAGCGCTTGCGCATGTAATTCTTCTGCATAAGCTTGGGCTTGCTCGAGACCCATTAACGCAGGGTATGTGGATTTATCCACTTGTTGATCTTTACCTGCTGTTTTACCCAATGCCTCAGTATCAGCAATAATATCTAAAATATCATCTTGCACCTGAAAGGCTAAACCAATCGCAAGACCAAATTCGCGGAGTTTAGGAATAGCTTGATCTGTGCCATTAAATATTGTCACTGCCGCCATCATGATTGCTGCAGAAATTAAAGCGCCGGTTTTATTTCGATGAATATTTTCCAGTTCATCCTGACTGACGTGTTTGCCTTCCGCTTGTAAGTCTAGGACTTGTCCATTGACCATTTTTGAAGTTGCAGTCGCTAAAATTTGCATTTGCTTTAAGATAATCGGCGCTTCAACGGCTGGGCCTTGATCAAAAAGACGACTGCCTAAAACTTCAAAAGCCATCGATTGTAAAATATCGCCAGCAAGTAAGGCCGTATCTTCACCAAAAGCCACATGACAAGTTGGTTGACCACGACGAAGTAAATCATTGTCCATACACGGCAAATCATCGTGTGCCAATGAATAGCAATGAATAAATTCAATTGCCACCGCAGCACGGCGTACTGCTGCAAAATTGGTATTGGGTTTTAATGCTGCTGTTGCATAACAAAGTGCCGGTCGAACACGTTTTCCACCCAACATCACAGCATGATACACCGCCCCTTTTAAGGGTTCTGGAATTGAAAATGCATCTAGCGCTGTCAGTAAATCCTGCTGAATACGCTGCTGCGCTTCTGTCAGGGCATGTGTGGAAACGTCTGTTAAAGAAGACACATTCACCTCAAATACTTTAAATATTTAACTGCTTCGTTCATTAGCAAATTGACTGCCAATGTTTTCTGTCAATTTTGACCTGTTGCATCATACTGCTTTCTCAAATCTTTCTCTATGTTACGGCCTAAATCTATGTGTTTTTCCCACAGTCTGATGGTTTTTTAAATGTTGTTTCCTCAAATAGCGCCACATTTTGTCCATCATTAAAACAGGTACAATTTTTCGAGCCTTTCTTGGCTTGATACAAAGCCTGATCAGCACGTGCCAATGTTTCAAAAAATGACTCTGTACCATCCCACAAGGCCACTCCGCATGAGATACTCAGTTGTAAAGCCTTATCCGCATAATTCATCGAAGAAGCATAGATTTGCTCACAACATTGTTGTGCAATCGAACATGCAGTCGATATAGCCGTGCGTGGCAAAATCATTGCAAACTCTTCCCCACCCATGCGATATATTTGTGCATCTGCGAGTTGACTAATTTGCCCCCTTAAAAGCTGCGCACTTTTTCTTAAAACCTCATCGCCAAACGCATGGCCGTAGATATCATTGATTTGCTTAAAATTGTCTAAGTCGAGCATCATCAAACAAATTTCATCGGCTTGTTCAACCGCGAAGCTTTTTTGCCACTGAGAAAGGTCTAAATCAAATCCACGTCGATTTTTTATCCCTGTCAGATAATCAAAATAAACTTGTTGTTCGAGTTGTTGGTTATGTTTCAACAGCGATAATTCGAATTGCTTTAAATTTGTAATGTCCGCACAGCACAACAACACATGTTCCAAATCGCCACTTTGTTGAAACTTTGGTTTGAGCGTAAACCAATAATGCCGTTCATTTTCACTATACATAAAGGGTTCAATGCTATCGTTCTCTAAACAGCGTAAATCAAACTCAGAACTTGTGGCTTTGGTTTTTTGCTGCATCACGGACACATGATTTAATACGATCTCTTGTAAGTCTGACTGAAATCGATGTTTAAATATTTGATTGGCGCATATCAGCTCAGCTGTCGCAGAAAATAACGCAGCAGGCATTGGCAACGCTTCTAATACAGCCAATTGTTCAGTAGGTAGGTCCGATTTTATTAAGTCTTTTTTAAGCATGGTTTCGCTACTTTTTTCAGGGTAAAGCTACGCAAAATGCTAACAAAATTAATCTGACATAAATCACAGAAACTTTCTAATATTAAATGCAGTTCATATTATATAAAACTATATACCAATTCATGATTTGCTTATTCATATAAAAGATAAAGGCAAAAAAAAGCCCCTGCAAAGCAGAGGCTGATTTCAAATGAGATGTTAAATACTTAATCTAAACTATCCGCAGGAATACGCACCCAGCCTTCCATTAAGACACGCGCACTTCGGCTCATCACGGCTTTTTTAACGACCCACTGACCATTTTCATAAATTGCTTGCGCACCTACACGTAGCGTCCCAGATGGATGTCCGAAACGCACGGCTTCTCGCTCCCCACCACCCGCGGCTAAGTTCACAAGTGTCCCCGGTATCGCAGCTGCTGTACCAATGGCAACTGCCGCTGTGCCCATCATGGCATGATGCAGTTTCCCCATCGACAAGGCACGAACCAATAAGTCCGTATCGTGTTCTGAAATTTGTTTAGAACTCGAAGATGTATAAGCTTTCGGCTTTGAAACAAATGCAATCTTTGGTGTATGTTGACGTTGCTCTGCTTCAGCAATATCTGAAATCAAACCCATTTGTTGTGCACCATAAGCACGGATTTTTTCAAAACGGGCCAATGCCTTAGCGTCACCGTTGATCGCATCTTGCAGTTCAGTGCCGACATAACCAATATCTTCTGCATTTAAGAAAATCGTTGGAATACCTGCATTAATGAATGTTGCAGGGAAACTGCCTTCATCGGGTACGGTTAAGGTATCGACCAAATTCCCTGTAGGGAACATAGCGCCGCCATCTTCACCATCATCTGCGGGGTCTAAAAATTCAATTTGAACTTCGGCTGCTGGGAAGGTCACACCATCTAGTTCAAAATCACCAGTTTCCTGTACTGCACCATCAGTAATAGGTACATGCGCAATTATGGTTTTTTGAATATTGGCTTGCCAAATACGAACCGTACACAAACCATTTTCAGGAATACGTGATGCCTCAACCAAACCATTTGAAATGGCAAACGCACCAACCGCTGCAGTTAAATTTCCGCAGTTACCACTCCAGTCGACAAATGCTTTATCAATTGACACTTGTCCAAATAGATAGTCTACATCATGCTCAGGCTGTGAACTTTTTGCCAAAATCACGGTTTTACTGGTACTTGAAGTCGCTCCCCCCATCCCATCAATTTGTTTGCCATAAGGATCTGGACTGCCAATCACTCGCAATAAAAGTTGGTCGCGAACTTTTCCAGCTTGTTGTGCCGCAAGCGGTAAATCATCTAGCTTGAAAAATACACCTTTACTAGTACCACCGCGCATATAAGTCGCTGCAATCTTAATTTGGGGAGCAAAACTCATTTTTATTGAATCCTTAATCTTTATCATTGTGTTTTGGCAGAGCGTTCTTTTCTGCGCTTTTGCATCATACAATGTTTAATTGAAGTTTTAACAATCACATGACTTAAGTATAAAAAAACAACATTCGATACCTTTTCCATATAAAGGCAAGCATCAGAATTTCAATTAAAATAAAATTAATCTATTGATTCATAAATTTTTAACTCAGCATTTAAAACAAAAAATAGGTTATCAAACCTATAAATATTTTTCATAAATTTTGAGCTACTAGGCTATTCATTCTCTATACATTACAATTACCAAAATTAAACCATTCTCGGGAAGAGTAACTTGACTACCAATTCCTCCGAACTCAAGCGTGGCTTAAAGAATCGTCATATTCAATTGATTGCCATGGGTGGTGCAATTGGTACAGGCTTATTCTTGGGCTCAGCGCATGTGATTCAATCTGCTGGACCATCCATTATTCTAGGCTACGCCATTGGCGGTTTGATCGCCTTTCTAATTATGCGTCAGTTGGGTGAAATGATCGTCCATGAACCTGTAGCGGGTTCATTTAGCCATTTTGCATATAAATATTGGGGGAAATTTCCAGGTTTCTTAACAGGTTGGAACTACTGGATTCTCTATATTTTAGTGGCAATGACAGAACTCACCGCTGTTGCGAAATACATCAATTACTGGTGGCCTCATATTCCAGCATGGGCATCTGTACTGTTCTTCTTCGTGATCATTACTTTAGTAAACTTAGGTAATGTGAAGTTTTATGGTGAATCTGAGTTTTGGCTGTCGATTATTAAAGTCACTGCAGTTATTTCGATGATCGTATTTGGTTTGTATTTGCTACTGACTGCAGATGCCAACTCAACAGCATCATTTACCAACTTATGGAGTCAAGGCGGCTTCTTCCCAAATGGTTTTGAAGGCTTATTCTTCATGCTGGCTTTCTTGATGTTCGCCTTCGGTGGTATTGAACTGATTGGTATGGCGGCAGCGGAAGCTGAAAATCCAAAAGAAACTATTCCTAAAGCGATTAACCAAGTTGTTTTTCGTATTTTGATTTTCTACGTGGGTTCTTTGACTATTCTATTGTCACTTGTGCCATGGAATCAGCTTGAACTAGGTGGTTTAGACAAAAGTCCATTTGTGATGATCTTTAGCCAACTAGGAATTGATTGGGCTGCACATTTACTGAACTTCATTATCTTAACTGCAGCACTGTCTGTTTATAACAGCGGTATGTATGCCAATAGCCGTATGCTTTACAGCTTGGCGAAGCAAGGTAATGCACCAAAAGTTTTCGCTAAAACCAACAAAAGTGGCGTGCCAATTCCAGCGGTATTACTTTCTGCAGTCCTGATTTTCGGTTGCGTACTCTTAAACTACTTCGTACCTGAAGATGCGCTTGGTCACTTAATGTATGTGGTGGTTGGTGCACTTGTCCTTAACTGGGCGATGATTACCATGACTCACTTACAGTTCCGTCGTGCAAAACGTATTTTGAATTTTACAACGTCTTATCCTGCACTTTGGGCACCAGTCAGCAACTACATCGTTCTGATCTTTATTGCTTTAGTTCTCTTTATTATGTGGACTCAGGGCTTTATGGAATCTGTTCTAATGATCCCTGTTTGGATTACAGTCATGTTATTAATGTTTAACTATCTTAATCCTAAAGATTTGAGCGACATTGACCCCAATGAAGTTCATAAAGACTAAGTAATTTAAAAAGTTATTGTTTCGGCAATAACTTTTTTTTTAGCTAAAATAGGAGTACATTAGCCTCCGTCTTGCGCTCTTAGCTTAACTGGATAGAGCAGTTGCCTCCTAAGCGACCGACGTGGGTTCGAGTCCCGCAGAGCGCACAATTTCTGAGATATCCCTCCTCCCTGTATTTGTAATCCCCCATATACCAATAAATATAAAGAAAGAACCTTTCACACTAAAAACCCATCAATTACAGTTTTTAACTTAGTTATTGTTTTTACAAAGATTACTGTTCAAAGACTATTTTTAAGAACAGTTAAATAGCGCTTTAAAATGTGCTAACCACCTACCTCTCAATGCAAAAAACGACACATAGTATGGTCCATAAGGCCAAAAAATCAATTTATGACTGCTCATATCAAAATTTTTTCAATTTTTTTCTAGGTTTAGAAAATAATGCGCTAAATGAAAATATTAAATAATAATCAAAATGTTATATATACTAATTAGTACTTTTACTCTAAAAATAGCAACTTTTAGCCATATTTTTCAATCTAGAGCATTTACTCTTATTTTAATTGTGCTATTTTTGTCACATGGAGTAACAATTAAGCCTAAGAGTATTAAGAAGTTTTCCATAACGAATATATGCAGTAACCATAAAAATCAAATTCGTATCTCAAGGAATGACGAAGAATGAAATTAAAAACTTTAGCTACAGCCATGATTCTTGCTTCAGTTCCAATGACAGGTGCTTTTGCAGCAGCACTAGATCGTTCAGGACAATCTATTTCTGCATTTCTACAACCAGGGAACTATTTTGAAGCTGGCATTTCGGTTTTAGACCCTAATGTTTCTGGGAAGATGAACAGTACTGCTCCTGCTAGCAACCCAACATTAGGAGCTCTTGCCAATACTTCACTAGATGACATGGCAGGTGATTACTATTTTCCACAAGCAGCATTAAAATTACAGCTAACTGATAATTTTTCTTTTGGTTTACTATATGATCAACCATTTGGCGCAGAAGCTAAATATAGTGCAACAGATCAAACACTACCAGTTGCAGGCACCCCTGGTGCATTCCAGCTAATGGGCGAAACAACTGAAGTCGACGTTCACACCCAAAATATTTCGATGATATTTGGTTTTCAACCGACTGAAAATTTCAACATTTATGGCGGTGGTGTATATCAAACAGTAAAAGGCGATGTTCAACTACGTGGTATTGCATATGGAGCAAACCAAGCTCTCGGTTTATATAATGCAAATATGAAAGAAGATAGTGCCGTTGGTTGGTTAGCAGGATTAGCTTACCAAATCCCAGAAATTGCTTTAAAAGCATCTATTACTTACCGTTCTGAGATTGATCACGAAGCTGCAACCACTGAAACTGGAAGCAGTGCTCTACTAGGCGGTGCTTTTTCAACGCGTGCTGACACTAAGATCACCACACCGCAGTCTGTTAACCTTGATTTTCAAACTGGTATCATGGCCGACACTGTCGCATTTGCAAATGTACGTTGGGTAGATTGGTCAAATTTTGCAATTCGCCCAACCGCTTTTGGTAAAGCATCTGAAACATTAGGTACCCTTGGTCGTGGTCCTGTTGGTGGATTTGACCTTGTTGCTTATTCTGACGATCAAATCAATGCTACAGTTGGTATAGGTCGTAAATTGAGTGAACAATGGGCTGGTAACGTTTCTGTAGGTTGGGATTCTGGTGCAGGCAACCCTGTATCAACACTTGGTCCTACTGAAGGCTACTGGAACGTTGGCTTAGGTTTACAATTCAGCCCAGCGCCTAACTACTTTATCGCAGGTGGTGTTAAATACTTCATGTTAGGTGATGCTGAAGCACAACCTGCATCAATGTTTGGTACAAATGAATCAGTAGCATCATTTGAAGATAACGATGCTTGGGCATACGGTTTAAAAATCGGTTACCGCTTCTAATTTAAATATGATTCGGGCCATAGTTCGCTATGGCCCTAACTTTTTATTCTTTCCCTATCTTGTTTGATCAAACAATAAACATTTAAATTTACTAAAACATTTATCAAAAACTAAGCTTTTTACTCTAATTTTTCATTTAAAAATCATAAAGATAATTATCAATCACTAGAATAAATACTCTAGTCATGCTCATTTTTTAACTTCCCTAGTTCAATTTTAGAGTAGCAACTCTTATTTACTGTTTTTCTATTTATGTTACTTTCCACACATTGAAATAACATCAAAAGTTACAAACAGGGAAAAGTATGCGCTTAAATCACCTTAGCTACGCAATTTTACTTACCGCTTTACCAACAGCATCATTATTTGCAGCGGGTCTAGATCGTTCAGGTCAGTCTATTTCAGCATTCTTACAACCTGGTAACTACGCAGAAGCAGGTATTTCTGTTTTAGATCCAACAGTTGAAGGTAAAGCCACACATTCTCTTGGTGGTGAAGATCTTTCAGATATGGGTGATGACTACTACTTCCCATCTGCCGCAATCAAAGTACAAGCATCTGATAAAATTTCTTTAGGCCTTTTATATGATCAACCTTTTGGTGCTGATGCCACTTATGGTATTGATTCCGGCGTTTTCAACCAAGGCTCTGAAAGCACTAATGTTAAAGTTCGAACTAATAATCTAACAGCACTGATAGGTTACCAACCAACAGAGAACTGGAACTTCTATGCAGGTCCAGTATGGCAAACTGTTGAAGCAGATATCAAACTCCGTGGTTTAGCTTACCAAGGCCTTTCTGGTTATAACATCAAGATTGCTGAAGAAGAAGCATATGGTTGGTTAGCAGGTTTCGCCTACTCTATTCCAAAAATTGCTTTAAAAGCTTCTGTAACGTATCGTTCAGAAATTAAGCACAAAGCAACTGGTGAAGAAACTTATACGCTTTCATCTCCTATGACTGTTGCTCCTGGTGTTACTCTACCTACAGGTACTACGATCGGTTTAGCTGACGCTCGTGTTGATGCAATTACACCGCAATCTGTAAACGTAGATTTACAAACTGGTATTGCTGCAAACACTTTAGCTTTTGCTAACCTTCGCTGGGTTCATTGGGATCAATTTGCAGTAACACCGCAAGCATTATTCCAACGTTCAGGCGGCAACAATTTAATTGATTATTCTGACGATCAGTACTCAATCACTACAGGTATTTCTCGTAAGTTCAATGATAAATGGGCGGGTACTGCAGCTGTGGGTTATGACTCTGGTGCTGGCAACCCTATTACGACTTTAGGCCCTGTTGAAGGGAATTGGAATGTTGGTCTAGGTGGTCAATATAGTCCTGCTGAAAACTATTTCATCCAAGCAGGTGTTAAATACTTCTGGTTAGGTGATGCTACTGCTCAAACTGGTGGTAATCCAGTAGGTGAATTTGAAGATAACCATGCGCTTGGCTATGGTTTGAAAATAGGCTATCGCTTCTAAGTTGTTAGAACAGCTTTGCATTAAACAAGAAAGGGCGCATAAGCGCCCTTTTCTATAACCAGCTATACAGAATTAAGCTGGAATATCACGAACTGAAGCATTACGAATCGCTTCTTTTAATGCAGCATAGCCATGAATTGGTGGGAATTGTGGAAATTCTGCAATCACATTGTCAGGCGCATCAAATAAGAAACCCGCATCTGCTTCACCAAGCATCGTCGTATCGTTATAAGAATCACCTGCTGCAATCACCCGGAAGTTTAACCCATGCAATGCTTGAACGGCTTTACGCTTTTGATCAGGTTGACGAAGCTTATAAGCTGAGATCATACCATTTTCATCAGTTTCTAATTTGTGGCAGAAAATCGTTGGCCAACCAAGTTGCTGCATTAATGGATGTGCAAACTCATAGAAAGTATCTGAAAGAATAATCAATTGAAAATGAGTACGCACCCACTCTACAAACTCTTTTGCACCTTCAAATGGCCCCATATCTGCGATTACGTCTTGAATATCGTTTAAACCCAAACCGTGTTGTTTTAGGATATTTAAACGCTGAGTCATCAACACATCGTAATCTGGAATGTCACGAGTCGTTGCTTCAAGTTCTTTAATGCCTGTTTTTTTCGCAAAATTAATCCAAATTTCAGGTACTAAAACCCCTTCTAGATCTAAACAAACGACTTCCATGCACTCTACCCTCTGTTATGTGAAAAAAATTTTTCATTATCATAGCGGAAGAATAAAAAAATGCATTGTTCTTTTTTAAATCTATTTTTTTCATAAGTATCTATTTTTTAGTGATAAGTGTGTTTTAGCATTTCCATTAAAATAGTTCTGAAATAAATTAATATAGGTTTTAACGTTCCAAGCCTATAGCCAGGACATTCATGACTACCATCCCTACTATTGACCTTGTCGATGCACTTGCATCTGAATATGCAGATAAATCACCTTCTGAGATTATGAAACTTGCGCTTAGCCAGCAAGGTGAAGTTGCGATTTCCTTTTCTGGTGCAGAAGATGTTGTACTGATTGATCTTGCATCGAACTTAGGGATTCCTTTTCGTGTATTTAGTTTAGATACCGGTCGCTTACACCCTGAAACTTACCAATTTTTAGATACTGTCCGTAAACATTATAAAATTGATATTGAAATCTGTTTCCCAGAAAGTGATGCCGTACAAAAACTGGTAACAGAAAAGGGCTTTTTTAGCTTCTATCAAGATGAACATAAAGAATGCTGTGGTATCCGTAAAGTACAACCTTTGCGTAAAAAACTAGCCACTTTAGATGGCTGGATCACTGGTCAACGTAAAGACCAAAGCCCAGGCACACGTAATGAAATTCCTGTGGTACAAGCAGACCCCAGTTTTTCAGGTCCGGGCAAGCAATTGATTAAATATAATCCTTTGGCAAACTGGTCTAGCGCTGATGTCTGGAACTATATCCGTCTAATGGAAATTCCATATAATCCACTACACGAACGTGGCTTTATCTCGATTGGCTGTGAACCATGTACTCGACCTGTTTTACCGAATCAACACGAACGAGAAGGTCGCTGGTGGTGGGAAGATGCAACCCATAAAGAATGCGGCTTACACGCAGGCAACATGAAAAAATAAAGATCACAAAACCACTGCATAGCAGTGGTTTTTTTCAACGCATCGATACACATAATTCCGTATCATTTCAACGTAAAAACGCTATACTGCAAAAGACAATTTAATAATTCTAACAATGCTACTCATACATGAGCAGCTGTAGAAATTGCAGTGAGGCAATCAACGCTATGCGTCCATTACATCCTATTGATTTCATATTCTTAAATTTAGAGAAACGGCAACAACCGATGCACGTAGGTGGTCTATTTTTATTTCAGATCCCTGACAATGCACCAGATACTTTTATTCAAGATTTAGTCGCAGATATTCGTAATTCAAAATCCATTCCTATTCCTCCTTTTAACAATAAACTCAACGGCTTCTTTTGGGATGAAGACGAAGAGTTTGATTTAGATCATCACTTCCGCCATATCGCACTGCCGCATCCCGGTCGTATTCGTGAACTTTTGACTTATATTTCTCAAGAACACAGTGCGCTGATTGACCGTGCAAAACCGCTTTGGACTTGCCATATTATTGAAGGCATTGAAGGCAATCGTTTTGCGATGTACTTCAAAATCCACCACGCGATGGTCGATGGCATTGCAGGTATGCGTTTAGTTGAAAAATCACTTTCGCATGACCCAGATGCTAAAAGAATTGTGCCACCATGGTGTGTAGAAGGCCCTCGTGCAAAACGCCTAAAACAGCCTAAATCCAGTCGTATGAAAGGTCTGTTATCGACCATTAAGGGACAACTTGACTCAACTCCACGAGTTTTGTACGAACTGTCACAAACAGTAATGAAAGATATGGGGCGTAACCCAGATTATGTGTCTAGTTTCCAAGCGCCGAGTTCAATATTAAACCAACGGGTTAGTTCTTCTCGTCGTTTCGCTGCTCAGTCTTTTGAATTTTCACGTTTGTCACATATTGCCAAGTCACTCGGCGTAACAATTAATGATATTGTGCTTGCAATTTGTTCAGGCGCATTACGTGAATATTTAATTACACAAAATGCTTTACCTAAAAAGCCATTGATTGCCATGGTGCCTGCATCAGTTCGTACCGATGATTCAGATATGTCAAACCGTATTACCATGATTTTGGCCAATCTTGGAACCCATAAAGAAGATCCGCTAGAACGGTTGAAGATTGTGCGTCGTAGTGTGCTCAATGCCAAAGAGCGCTTTAAGCGGATGAACTCGAATCAAATTTTAAACTACAGTGCTTTTGTCTACAGTGCAGCAGGTTTAAATATTGCATCAGGCTTCATGCCAAAACGTCAGGCCTTTAACTTGGTCATTTCGAATGTTCCCGGCCCACAAGAGCCGTTATATTGGAATGGTGCACGTTTAGAAGCGCTCTACCCAGCGTCTATTGTTTTGGATGGTCAAGCGCTTAATATCACCATGACCAGCTATTTAGATAAGCTTGAAGTGGGTTTAACCGCATGTCGTAATGCGCTGCCAAAAATGCAAAATTTACTGACGCATTTGGAAGAAGAAATCCAACGATTTGAAGCCATTGTGAACCAAGATTCCCCAAAGTTTCAGGCGGTTAGCTAACCGCCTGCTTCACAACTTAGTATCAGTTCATCAGCAGATTGAACCATACATAATGATAAAAACCCGTCTAAATTGAACAATCTAGACGGGTTTTTAGTATATGAACTTTGATTGATTTTTTGGAGCAATTTATGTGTATAAGCTAAAATTTAGGTGAACAAATCCGTTGTTATTGTTTAATTATGACTTGTAGATACACACTGATAATTAAATTTATTTTCCATTATTTATAAAATTTTAGCGCATTAAATATTTTAGAATTGCGCGTTAGCACTATAACCCTCTGGATTACATTATTTATATTTCAATATTTAAGCTTTGATAGCTCGGCACTGTTTAAGTAACTGATGACAAGCAGAGCGAATCATAGACGCTGTAATTTGAACCTCATTACCACGCTCATCCACGATATAACCTGAATGGATCGCTTTTGCTTCAACTACAGTTTTAAGACCACTTTTCATTACTGTTTTACTAACACCCATAGTACACCTCTTTTTGCTAAGCCATTTTCAAGTCCAATGCAGGAAAATGGCTTTGGCTATTTGATGTGTCTAGTATTCAAAATAACAGTTCAAAAGTAAAATCTCAGTTGTAACAAGTGTTTAACGATATTCTGTTACAATTTCAGCTCAGAATGATATCGTATTGCTCTTGCGTATATAAATTTTCCACTTGGAACTTGATCACACGGCTAATAAAGTGCTCTAAATCAGCCACTGCAGGTGCTTCAGCAGTTAACAATCGGTCAATCACCGACGGATGTGCCACCACAGTGAAACCACTTTGTGATTCATAAGCACGTGCATATCTCAAGATTTCACGGAAAATTTCATAGCAAACTGTTTCAGCCGTTTTCACATAACCACGCCCCTGACAGGTCGGGCAAGAATCACAAAGCAGATGCTCCAGAGATTCACGGGTGCGTTTACGGGTCATTTCCACCAAACCCAGCTCAGACACTTGAGTGATCTTGGTTTTGGCATGATCGCGCTCGAGCATTTTCTCAAACTGGCTCATCACTTCTTCTCGATGATGTGCTTCTTGCATATCAATGAAGTCAATAATGATAATCCCGCCCAAGTTACGTAGTCGAAGCTGACGTGCAATGACCTGTGTGGCTTCCATATTGGTTTTAAACACAGTGTCTTCAAGTGAACGGCCACCGACATAGGAGCCTGTGTTGACATCAATCGTTGTCATGGCTTCAGTTTGATCGATCATCAGGTAGCCGCCAGACTTAAGTGCTACACGTGTCTGTAAGGCTTTTTGAATATCTTCTTCGACATTGTACAAGTCAAAAATTGGACGCTCACCCGGATAATGCAGTAAGCGATTTTGCATGCTCGGTACAAATTCTTGGACAAATTCTTGCAATTTACCATGTACTTCTCGTGAGTCGACCTGAATTTTAGACGTATCTTCATTGGCCAAATCACGGATGACGCGTTGCGGTAAAGGTAGCTCTTCAAAAATCAAAGAAGGTACGACAATACTGCGTTGTTTACGTTGAATGTATTCCCACAGTTTTGCTAAATAAGCCATGTCCTGCGCAATTTCACATTCAGGAATACCTTCGGCGGCAGTACGAACGATGACTGAACCCGGTAAGTTGTGTTCCTTTTGAATGCGTTCAATCATGCTACGCAAGCGATCACGTTCTTCTTCAGACTCAATGCGCTGTGAAACACCGGTATGACTGCCATATGGCATTAAAACGAGGTAACGGGAAGGAATAGAAAGATCAGTAGAAAGTCGTGCACCTTTGGTACCCAACATATCTTTCATGACTTGTACGGTGAGCACTTGTCCCGGTTGTAACAGCTCAAAAACGTTCGGGGTCGGTTGATTGCGCTGCCAGACCATATCATTGATATGTAAAAAAGCCGTTCTCGACAATCCAATATCAATAAAAGCAGCCTGCATACCCGGAAGCACACGAACAACTTTCCCTTTATAAATATTGCCCACTAACCCACGCTTCACGGTGCGTTCAACAAATAATTCATTGACCGTACCGTTTTGAATCAACGCCACACGACATTCCATCGGTGTGACGTTAATCAACAACTCGTCAGACATATCAAAACTCAAAACATTATAAAAATTCTTGTGTTGCAGCAGTTAATTTAATGCCTTAACTGTCTGTAATAACTGTACGGTTTCATGCAAAGGCAGCCCAACGACATTGCTGTAGCTCCCTTCAATACAAGGAATATAGCGCGCAGCAATTCCTTGAATAGCATAGGCTCCCGCCTTGCCGATTGGTTCACCTGTTGCCCAATAGCTTTCCATGTCAGCTAGACTCAGCGTTTGAAATTCAACCTGTGTACGCACTACTATACTGTATATTTGATCTTTTGTACTGACACAAACACCTGAAAACACATCATGTTTTCGTCCAGAGATCATTTCCCACATAGAAAAAGCATGTGCTTTCGACGCTGGTTTTCCTAAAATGTGCTCATCTACGCCTAAACTGGTATCGGCGGCAATAACGATAGCATTAGGGAATTGTTGTTGTACTGCGCAAGCTTTAGCACGTGCTAAACGCTCTACATAATCCGCTACAGATTCTCCTTCCAACACGGACTCATCAATATCTGGACTGAAAATTTCAAATTCCAGACCCAATTGTTGCAAAAGTTCGCGTCGTCGAGGAGAACTCGAAGCTAAAATTATATGCGCCATTTTCTCAGGAAGTAATACATGATTGGCCAAATGAGTAAGCTAGTAACAATTGGCTGCCAATGGCGAGCAAATGAAAACTGTGCCCCACCCATCACTTGAACAATCCACACAAACAGTAAATGCGCGAAAATTGCCATTGCAGCAATAATCCATAAATTACCAAATGTAAGGATACGACGTTCACGCGTTAAAAAGCGCGTCACAAATGCAATGACCACAAAACTCAGTGCGTTCATGCCAAAAGGTGCATCAGTCAACAAGTCCGTAAAGAGACCTGTGGCAAATGCAAACCAAACACCGCACCATGTCGGCTGACAGAGTACCCAAAATAGCATGATCATCATCATGAATAATGGACGCCAACCCGATAAGTCATAAGAAAGCGGATACACCATCAGCACGGATGCCAAAATGATGGAAAAGATAATCGGAAATAATGGGTCGCGCTCTGTATGACGACTAAGCTTAGCGAGTGACATGCGGTTGCTCCATCGCTAAAGAATCGGAAAATAGCACAACCACATGATGACCACCTGCCAATTGTGCAGCAGGATTGATATCAATTTGGGCAAATTCACCGCTATTGTGACGACTGACTTTCGACACTGTCCCTACCAAATAACCCGCTGGGAAATGTGCCCCTAGCCCTGAGCTATAGACTTTTTCACCGACTTTGATATTCGCACTGGTTGGCACGTATTCCATCTTAAGTCGACCTAAGTCACCTGTACCCGTAACGATTGCGCGCATACCGGTATGCTCCATACGCACGGATAAAGAGTGCTCTTTGTCTGAGAGCAACATGACACGGCTACTATGCGGGTAAACATTGATAATTTGCCCCATAATGCCCTTGTCATCGAGTACAGTTTGTCCCACTTTAAGCTGACTGCTGGCTCCACGGTTAATCACAATAATATGACGTAAGGGATCAGCATCAGTACCAATGACTTCGGCAATCTCCATACGACCATCAATGATGAGTGGTGTATCGAGTAGTCCACGTAGTCGAGTATTTTCAGCAGAAAGTTCAGAAAGTTTCTGTAAACGGACTTGAGCCTGAATTAACTCTGCTTGCATCGCGGTATTTTCACGACGTAATTGAGCTTCAGACTTGGTTTGTTGATTCAGCCATTCTCGCGATAACACTGGATAGCTTGCAAGTGCATAAATTGGATTATATGCCGCATACAAGACGTCTCTGGCCGGTTGAATTACATGCGGCATGCGCCAATCAAAGAAAAGCACCACCAAGCATGTAATCACCGCAATGATAAATGAGCGAAAAGATGGCGGTTGTCTTGAAAACAGTTGCGTTTGCACCCGCCGAGTCCTTTTCTTAGCCTACAAATAACATGTCATGATTTGGGTTATCGAAGAATTCGAGAACCTTACCACCACCACGTGTAACACATGATAGTGGATCTTCTGCAACTACGACAGGAAGACCTGTTTCTTTTGCAAGAAGCTTATCAAGATTACGAAGTAATGCACCACCACCAGTCAACACAATACCGCGTTCTGCGATGTCTGAAGACAACTCAGGTGGCGTTTGCTCTAGTGCAGATTTAACCGCAGCCACGATGTTTTGTAGTGGATCAGAAATCGCTTGAGTCACTTCATCAGAAGTTACAGTAATCGCACGAGGTACACCTTCAGCCAAGTTACGACCACGGACTTCGATTTCCAAAGGTTTCGCACCTTCTTCTGGAAGCGCCATACCAACTTCTTTTTTGATGTTTTCTGCAGTGGTTTCACCAATCACACAACCGTGTGCTTTACGCACGTAGTTAATGATTTGTTCATCAAATACATCACCACCGATACGCAGTGAGTCTGCATAGACACAACCTTGAAGTGAAATGATCGCGATTTCAGTTGTACCGCCACCAACATCAACAACCATCGAACCACAAGCTTGCTCAACAGGCATACCTGCACCAATTGCAGCAGCCATTGGCTCTTCAATTAAGCGAACTTCACGTGCACCTGCATTGTATACAGCTTCACGGATTGCACGGCGTTCCACCAACGTCGATTTACATGGCACGCACACCACGACACGCGGTGCAGGTGGGAACAAACGTTTTTCGTGCACTTTGCCAATGAATTGATTCAACATCGTTTCAGTGACTTCAAAATCTGCAATCACACCATCTTTCATTGGGCGAATCGCAGAAATATTTGCAGGTGTACGACCTAGCATTTGCTTCGCGTCAAGACCTACTGCGGCAACGATTTTTTGTGAACCACTGTGGCGAATTGCCACCACCGTCGGTTCATTTAATATAATGCCTCGTCCTGGCGCATAAATAAGTGTATTTGCAGTGCCTAAATCAATGGCAAGATCCGGCGAAAACAAGCCAATTAGTCGTTTTAGAATCACGGGGACGTTCTCAGTTAAACTTTTATATGGACGCAAGGTGGCAACTTTAACTAAATGTGATGATTTGAACAAGTCAATCGCTTATTATAAGCCACGATATTTTGAATTTTTTTAATACTGATTAGGTAATGTTATGTCTACATCGGATGCACAGCATTCTGCAGATCTAAATGCACAAACAGTTTCAGCGATTGCCCATCTGGCTCGATTGTCGCTAGATGAAGCGCAATCTGCTGACTATGCTCAAAGTTTAAATAAAATTTTAGGCATGATGGAAACCCTGAAAGGCATCGATACTGACGGTGTTGAACCACTAAAAAGTCCATTCGACAATCCACAGCCCTTACGTGAAGACGTGGTATCTGAGACCAATCATCGCGAAGCATATCAAGCAGTTGCTCCTGCAGTACAGGATGGCTTGTACCTTGTTCCGCGTGTGATTGAATAATTTTTATTCAGATCAACATTTTTTCAAATTAAACGTAAAGAAATATTTCTCATGACAGATTTACATCGCTTATCAATTCGTGAATTGTCTGAAGGTTTGGCTGGCGCTAAATTTTCTTCACGCGAATTGACAGAACACTATTTAAAACGCATTGAAAAAATCGATGCTCAAGTCAAGTCATACGTGACCGTGACAGCTGAACAAGCACTTGCGCAAGCAGATGCGGCTGATGCTGCAATTAAAGCAGGCAATGCAACTGCGTTGACCGGTGTACCAATTGCACATAAAGATATTTTCTGTACCCAAGGCATTAAAACCACTGCTGGTTCTAAAATGCTGGACAATTTTATCTCTCCTTACGACGCGACCGTTGTAGCGAAAGGTAAAGCTGCGGGCCTTGTCACTTTAGGTAAAGTGAACATGGACGAATTCGCCATGGGTTCGACCTCTGAAAATTCATTTTATGGCGCTACGGCTAACCCTTGGAACTTAAACCATGTTCCGGGTGGTTCTTCAGGCGGTTCTGCTGCGGCTGTAGCAGCCGATCTTGCTCCATTTGCAACAGGTACAGATACAGGCGGTTCAATCCGTCAGCCTGCGTCTTTCTGTGGTTTGACTGGTCTTAAACCGACTTACGGTCGTGTTTCTCGTTTCGGTATGATCGCGTATGCATCATCTTTAGACCAAGGCGGCCCAATGGCACGTTCGGCTGAAGACTGTGCTTACCTCATGAACGTGATGGCAGGTCATGATGCGAAAGATTCAACTTCGGTTGAAAAAGACGTCGATAACTATGTAGCGAACCTCAACAGCACTTCGGTAAAAGGCTTACGCATTGGTATTCCTAAACAGTACTTTAACGTTGCCGGCTTAGATGCAGACGTAAAAGCACGCGTTGAAGAATCATTGAAAAAGCTTGAAGAAATGGGCGCAATCTTGGTTGAGATTGACCTGAACATGACTGAAAGCTACGTACCAACGTATTACTTGATCGCACCTGCGGAAGCATCGTCTAACTTATCTCGTTTCGACGGTGTACGTTATGGCTACCGCTGTGAAAATCCTGTGGACTTAATGGACTTGTACAAACGTTCACGTTCTGAAGGTTTTGGTAAAGAAGTTCAGCAACGTATCTTGATTGGTACATACGCGCTTTCTGCGGGTTACTACGATGCGTACTATGTGAAAGCACAAAAAGTACGTCGTTTAATTCAACAAGACTTCTTAAAAGCATTTGAATCTGTAGACGTGATTGCTGCTCCTGCTGCACCAACGACTGCGTACAAGATTGGTGCAAACTTATCTCCTGTAGAAATGTACTTAGGTGACATCTACACCATCGCAGTGAACTTGGCAGGTCTTCCTGCGATTAACGCGCCTGTTGGTTTTGACAAAGACAACTTACCTGTTGGCTTACAGTTGATTGGTAACTACTGGTCAGAATCTCAATTGTTGTCTGTGGTGCATCAGTACCAACAAGCAACCGATTGGCATACACAACGCGCTGCAATTGCTGAGGAGAATGCATAATGTCTAAAAACGCTGCTAAACCAAAATCTAACCTGATTGATGGTTGGGAAGTCGTTATTGGTATTGAGATTCACACTCAGCTTGCGACCAATACCAAAATTTTCTCAGGTTCATCTACCACATTTGGTCAAGACCCAAATACACAAGCGAGCCTTGTTGATTTGGCAATGCCTGGCGTATTGCCAGTACTCAACAAAGAAGTAGTTGATCTTGCGATTCGCTTTGGTTTGGGTATCGATGCTTACATCGACCAAGCTTCTGTATTTGCACGTAAAAACTATTTCTACCCTGACTCTCCTAAAGGCTACCAAATCAGCCAAATGGACAATCCCATTGTGGGCTTGGGTCATATCGACATCCAACTTGAAGATGGCACTGTAAAACGCATTGGCGTAACACGTGCGCACCTTGAGGAAGATGCTGGTAAATCGATCCATGACCAATTTGAAGGTCAATCTGGTATCGATTTAAACCGTGCAGGCACACCTTTACTTGAGATTGTCTCTGAACCCGATATGCGTTCGGTTGAAGAAGCGGTTGCCTACATTAAAGCGATTCACACGCTAGTTCGCTGGTTAGGTATTTCTGACGGTAACATGGCAGAAGGTTCGTTCCGTGCCGACTGTAACGTGTCACTGCGCCGTCCGGGTCAACCTTTCGGTACACGTTGTGAATTGAAAAACCTCAACTCATTCCGTTTCATTGAACAAGCGATCAATGTTGAAATTGAACGTCAAATGGAAATCTTGGAATGGGATGGTACCATCGACCAAGAAACACGTTTGTTCGACCCTGTGAAGATGGAAACGCGTTCAATGCGTTCAAAAGAAGAAGCGAACGATTACCGCTACTTCCCTGACCCTGACTTGTTGCCAGTGATCATTGCAGATGCGCAAATTGAAGCGGCACGTGCTGCCCTTCCTGAGCTTCCTGCTGCACGTCGTGCTCGTTTTGTGGCTGACTTTGGTGTAACTGAATACGATGCTCACGTTTTAACACTGACTCGTGAAATGTCAGAGTTTTATGAAGACGTGGTAAAAGCTGCGGGCGGTGCTGCACAAGGTAAAGTTGCTGCGAACTGGGTGATGGGTGAATTCTCAGGTGCTTTAAACAAAGCGAGCCTAGAGCTTCATGATTCTCCTGTATCTGCGGAAAAACTTGGCGGTATGATTGCACGTATTGTGGATAACACCATTAACGGCAAAATTGCGAAACAAGTATTTGGCTTTATGTGGGAAGAAGGCAAAACTGCGGACGAAATTATTGCGGAAAAAGGCTTGAAACAGGAAACTGATACAGGCGCGATTGAAGCGATTATTAAAGACGTACTTGCTGCTAACGAGAAGATGGTTGAAGAGTATAAATCTGGTAAAGAGAAAGCCTTTAACGGTCTTGTTGGTCAAGTGATGAAAGCAGCGAAAGGTAAAGCTAACCCTGCTCAAGTAAATGAATTGATGAAGAAATTGATTGGTTAATACCAATTGATTTTGAAATAAAAAACCCGCTTTAGAGCGGGTTTTTTAAACCTATAATGAAGCTCTTTTTTGCTCAGGAAATAAAGAATTAATTTCTTCAATTTCCTTTGGTTTTGTAATAGCATAATCCACTATTAAATTAATATAAGTAAAAATAGCAGGATTAATATCTTCTAAAACTTCATCACCAATAATCCCTGGATGTACATTTGCATTTCCAATCAATCTAATATTATCAGCAGCTTGTGCAACTCTTAATGGAATAATTTGTTGTTTTGCCAACTCTTCAATTGACTCTTTAATATTCTTCTTTTTAACACCTAAATGCTCGCATAATTTTTCCAAAGCCAAACGTATAAGAGCGGCACCAGAACGTGGTGACAATTCAAAAATCAAAGCTGCCTCTTTATATAATTTTTTACTTCTTCTGGCGTATCAGGTAAATAATCTGGAATATCTTGACTATTGACTTCCTGAACTGGAAATAATCTTAATAGCTCAGTGTTATCACTAGGTCTAGGTATACCCTGTAAAGCTAACCAACCAGTAACTTCTCGATGGTTATACCAAATACTATCTTTATTACATGATGCACAATTTGCTTGATGAACCCTAGTTAGAACGTTATGTTCAGCGCCTTGGTCATCATATACAAGTAAAGATAAATTATCCCATTTCATATATGAAAATGCTCCACAATGGGGACATTTAAAACTTTTTTGATCAAGAATTGTTTTTGGTAGCTCTAGTATTTTCATGATGTTTAACTAGCTTGAATTTTTCTTTATTTAACAAGTTTACATACAAATCTGTAAGTTTTAAAACTATTATTACTTTGAAAAATTTAAAGAAATTTTTCTTTAAATAATTACCACTAAATACATAGACGCCTACTAAATATTTTCCATCGTCAAACTCAAAGACTTAGGACTTATCCCCCCTCATCCCCGCCTTCTCCCAATGGGAGAAGGAGCATCCATTACTAATTTAATACCGTTATAGGTTCTGCAATAGAAATTCCCTCACTTTTAAAAAGAGGGTTAGGGAGAAGTAAATATTTAATTTTCATATTTTTAACCATACAATCAATCCAAATACTTCACACCAAAAACAACATGACCATCAAAAAAGCATCCTCAATTGGCAAACTTGAAGACTTAGGACGTATCCAACTTTCCAAGTCCTTCTTTATGCGCGACTTTCTCTATAGTGAAATCGCCAATTGGTACGGTGTACCCAACGTCCCTGACCATCCTGATATTGCCATTCGTACGGGCTCGAAACTCTGCGAAGAACTACTTGAACCACTGCAAGAAAAGTTTGGACGTATTGCCACTCGTTCAGCTTACCGTTCACCAAGCGTGAACCAACTCGGCAATGAAAAAGGACATAATTGCGCAAGTAATGAGAAAAACTTTGCCAGTCATATTTGGGACTATCCCGATGCTAAAGGCTACGGTGCAACGGCATGTATCGTCATTCCATCATTTTTAAAACTTTATGAAAAAGACCAAAGCAATTGGCAACAACTCGCCTATTGGATTCATAACCATCTGAACTATAGCCATTTGCAATTTTTCCCAAAACTCTGTGCTTTTAACATTGGCTGGCATGAACAACCCGCACGGGAAATTTATAGTTATATCCAACCGAAAGGCTATTTGCTGCGAGGTGAAGCGGTGAATGAGGGATTTGAGAAATTTTATCCTGATCTGATTTAATTTTTTAAGTTTCCCTCTACCCCCCGCCTTCTCCCAGTGGGAGAAGGTGCTTCCATTGCTAATTTAATACCGTTATGGATTGTTACTTACCTCTCCATTTAGTAGATGAACAGCACTGCTGCACAAGGGAGAGGTAAATATTTAACTTTTTAAAGCTATGTGAAAAACACCAAAGTCATTAATAATTGATAACAGCTAGCCTATTAGACTCATCATAATTTGAACTATAACCATCCATAACTTTTTATAAATCTAAATAAAAATATACAACTAAAGAATTTACAGCCTGCTTAAAACTGTCATTCCAATATGCTAAGGTAAATGAAAAATTGATATAAATCATATTTCAACAGAGGGTTACATCATGTCAAAACAAATTCTTATGCTCGTGGGCGACTATGCTGAAGACTACGAAACAATGGTACCTTTTCAATTTTTAGTTGGTCTTGGTTATACCGTTCATGCCGTTTGTCCTGACAAAAAAGCTGGCGACAGCATTGCCACAGCCATTCATGATTTTGAAGGTGAACAAACTTATAGCGAAAAACGCGGTCATAACTTTGCGATTAACTATGACTTTGATGCAGTTAACTCAGAAAACTATGTCGGCTTAGTGATTCCGGGCGGTCGTGCGCCTGAATATTTACGTATGAATACACGTGTGATTGAAATCGTACGCGAATTTGACGCGGCGAAAAAACCTATTGCAGCGGTTTGTCATGGGGCGCAAATTCTAGCGGCAGCCGATGTGCTAAAAGGTCGTACCTGTTCGGCTTACCCAGCATGTGCAGCCGAAGTTAAACTGGCTGGCGGTCAGTATGCAGATATTGCAGTCACGGATGCAGTGACCGACGGTCATTTAGTTACTGCTCCTGCTTGGCCTGCTCACCCTGCGTGGATGGCGCAATTTGTTAAAGCATTAGGCGCGACGATTACCATTTAATGCTTGAGTCACGAAACTAAAACGCATTGGATCATCATCCATTTAGGGTGAATCCATAAAAAATGCTCCTTGTATAAAAGGAGCATTTTTTATTTACTCAAAATAAAATTAACGAACCACACCTAACTTATTCCAAATTTCTGGGGTTAAAAATTTGGTCACCAATTTATTTAAATCGACATAACGCAGTACGCCTTGTAATTGTTGTTTAATTTCAGGCGTCTTTAATATTTCATCCCCCGTGATACTACCAAGCTCTTGAAAACTTTCGCCTACAGCCTGTAGACCGTCGGCTTTAATTACAGCCTGCGTTTGCGTAGAACATTGCTCCACCAAAATTCGCTGCATCACTTGAGCCAGATTTTTATCGAGTTGCGTTTTTTGCGCATCACTGACATTACTGTATTGTTTTAAATCTGGATGCGCCGCCAAGGCAGAAAAGGTCCATTGTAGAACCGCCGTTTTATCTGCGGCAGTGGTCGATTTTACTAAACATTGACTGAGCTGATCGACCGTCGGACTCGCTAAACTCACTTGCGTCGTCCCAAGCATCATGAGCGTCAATAAAGCCAAACCTGTTGGTCGTGAAAAACGTAGATGTAATTTTTTAGATAAACCGTAAGCCATAGACCAAACTCCCAAAACTTGAGTCACCTTTGTATCATGAAGTGCTGTATTTGCTGTTTGGTCTATGTAACTCAACTATTCATTTTTGCTAGTCGGTGCATAGATGAGAGGATGAATCGTTGGCCTTCTATTCCAATACCAGTAAAAATGTCCATGGATATCGAGCAAACTATGGGTGGTCAATGTCGATTTATTGCTATCCCCTCGCCAACATGCAAGTGCTGCATTACGGTTATTATGTAGGTCAATAAACTCAGGATTCGAATATTTGGGTTTCGCAGGAATATATAAAGCATCTCCGGGATTAACCCATAAATCTGCCAAGTAAATCTTGCCTAGATTTGGAAAATAGCGCCCTACTGAGATGACCAGTGGCAGTTGATCTTGATCGGTCGAGCAAAAAATATGCGGAAAGTCATGGTGTTCTAAATCTGTAGCCACAAAAGGAAATAAGGTTTTTCCACTACAATCTGGCTTCCCGCCATCCAGATAGGCAAAACAATGCCCTGCCATCATGCCGTATTCATAATGAATTTCTGACAGTGCTTTTTGATTTGAATGAATCTGAATCGCTTCACCTGCATGGACTAAGGTGATACCAAAAGCTGCCGCGGTTTCTTTAGTTGCCACCAATGGCATAAACTCAAAGTGTTGCCCTTCAAATTCAAGCTCCGTTTGCTCCCCCCAATTGGTAATTTTAGTCGAAATTTCGGAAGGTACATCGTAGGGATTTCCCATCGTCATTTTCGCATTGGTGGCTGACTCTGTAATTAAATGAATCCCCGCCCCAAGTGACGCTAAATATGTTGGATGCCCTCGATCATTCAAAAAGAAGGGGGTTTGCTCGATATTGACTGTAATTTCTGTCAATTCACGGTCAAATAATGGTGCATTAAAATAAGTTTCATTTACTGAACTCATGGTTTTTCCTTATTATTTTTTAAAATTTTATCTGAGTACATCATTGGATCAGGATAAAAGCTTATTTCCCCAAATGGCTTTTATCCTGTTGAGGTTTATTTCATACGATTCAACATATTTTTTGCCCCTGCGTGATTATAGTTAGTCGCTAAGTTTTGTAGGATGCCTTTGGCTCTTGCATTGGCGTTTGGATAACTTTTGCTATATGCAGGCACTGAGGTTAAGCATTTTGCAACGAGCATACCTGATTCAGCATAGGCTCTATTGGCATTTGCACCATTTAATTTGCCATAGCTATAAGCGCGCTGTGCATTATTACAAGCGGTGACTTGATTTTTTCCGGCATTCAGGTCACGTCGTGCATTCACATATAAGCGCATTTGTATCTGCTGCGATGTTTCAGCAACTGGTTTCACTACAGGTTTATTTTCCTGTTCTTTGGCTTTGATTTCTTTTTTAGTCTCTACTTCTTTTTTTGCTTCATCTTTTGTATTGCTCTTTGTCGTCGTTGCTTTGGCTTTGCTTGATGTTGCTTTTTTAGCAACAGCTTCTTCTTGTTTATTATAATTTTTGCGACGTTCTTCAGGTCCAATGATTGCTGTATACAAACTCACTAAGCGGGTTTCAGAACGGTCATTTAATTTACGCTCTGAAACGGGTTCAATTGCAACCATCCAGCGTTGTCCATCTGCCTGACTACACTGAAATACGCCTGTGCCCTGTTTTATACTGCTATAGGTCGCTAATAATTTACGACTCCATGCATTTTTGACTTGGTTCAAATTGCTTTTATTCAGTTGAATAAATTTGCCATTTTTGGCTTGGCAGTAACTGCTCATATTTTGCTTGGGTATAACTGATTCTGCTTCCATATTTTTCTTTTGTGGCCCCCAATCATAGACGTATTCTTTCGCCTTCCCATTTGAGCTATTTAGCCCTTTTTGATTAATCACTTCTTGTGGTGATGCATAATGATTAAATGAATTTGGGTTTAAACTCTGCATGGTTGTACAACCATGTAATGCAAATCCAATACTCCCCACCCATAAAATTGCCTTTAAATTCACAGCAAAAATCTCAAAAAATTCACCCTTAAAAAATAGCGTAATTTAGTGCCTTTCACAATTTTATAATCTTGATTTTATTTATTATTTTTATAAATTTAATCACTAAAATCGTACACGTTTGAGATGTGTGCATATGTTGTTAATTTTAATTTGATGAATTTCACATTTTATTTAAGTGTATTTGTTTATCCTTGGTGAACGGTCATCATCGTTCCCTTTTAGGTTATTTCGCAAGCATTTATGTATCGCTATGTGCTTATCAAATCTGCCATCAGAACAAGCCTCTATTATTAATAATAATATAAAGCTGGGCCTATCCATGATTCGAGCGACAATATGGAATCGAGTAAAAAAACAGCTCATCTAAAAATATTAATCTATTGATTTTATTGAAATATATTAACTTAAAATTAAAGTCATAAAAAAACCTGCATTTTAGTGCAGGTCTATTTTAAACTTATAAAATCAATTATTAATTTTTTCTTCAAATGCTCTTAAACGCTTATAAATAGAAATCAGTTCGATAATGGTTGTCCATGAGGAAATCAGGTATTGGAAGGAATCACGTACACGCCCAAAGACATTTAAAATTTGCATTAATATACCGAGCGTAATTGTTCCCGCAGCAATACTTGGAAACAAAATAAAATATCCATAAATATTATCCAGTTGCATGTACCAAATACGAACCAGATTGAAATAAGCGTAGTGGAAATACAGTCTAAAATAATTAAAACGAACTTTAGTAAATAATTCTTTTAATGTGAAAGGGTCTGCTCGATCTGCATGATCTTCACCATAAACTAACTCTTTACGATATGCCGCTTCGACTTTTTGATTATTAAACTCCAAACCCGGTAGTTTATAACCCACCAGCATTAAAATAACCGTCCCTAAAACCGCCCAAAGGACTGCCGCCCAAACCAATGCATAGGCGATTTCCCCCACGACAGGTAATTTCTTTACATGAGTTGATAAAGTTAGCAGCACAGGTAGAAATGCAATTAAGGTCATCACCGATTCAACTAAGCTAACCCCAAGTCCTTCTGTGGTTTTTGCAAAGCGCATCGTGTCTTCTTGAATACGCTGTGAGGCACCTTCGATGGTTCTCAGTTTTTCCCAATGCGCAGTATAAAAGTCATTCATTGCAGTACGCCAACGAAAAACATAATGACTGACGAAAAACAGGTTCAATACAGCCAGTGTGACATACACCATGGCCACATAGAGAAAAGTCAGTATCTCAGAATATAGCATCGTCACTTCGCCCCCACCACCTGAAAGCATTTTCTGGATCAGGTCATAGAATGGGTTATACCAAGCATTGATCACGACATTACATTCCACACTAAACCAAACATTAAATAGAATAAGTGCGGTTCCCCACACTGACCATCGCTGCCAAGGATTATCTGATTTAATCTTCCAAAAGGCTGCAAAAAGCGCCGTTGCTACAAAAAACCAAGCATAGAACCATAAAAATTTGGGGCTCCAAAATCGGCTAATACCAATAGGCAATTCTGCTTGATGATAATTTGCAGCTAAGCCGAACATCGTACCCCAACTATTACCACCGTTATACCACAAGGCAATATTGATCACGAACCATAGAAGGAATGATCCAAAAAACCATTTTGGATTTGGAAAAAAAGATTTAAACATTAGTCCTACATTTCCCTGAATCTTTGTTTTTAGTTTGAGTTGCTGATGATAAGTTTTATTTCATTAAATTTCTTGTTCAGATTGAATATTTAACGCTGTTTAATCTGAAATTTAACAATCAAATACAAGACGACACATCATTCTGTTAGCTTAAGCATGAAAACTGAAGTTCACCTTAAATTCATTATTAATCATGCCCTTTTGATGATCTGGTCATTGTTTGTGGAACAAAAGACGCATCTTAGGACATATAATTACAGTTAAAAAGATTGTCATATTTTAAAATTATTTTTGATATCAATAGATTAAAAACCCATAATTTATTTAACCATTATTTAAACTTAAGTTATGGAATTCTCTAAAATATTTTCTGCGATGTAGCTCACGTCATTTACAAAACATGTTTCTTCACCAATAATATGCTAAGTTCAATTAATAACCTATGCTTGGGGAAGTAAAATGGAAAGTGCAATTGTTGAATTACTCAAACCAATTACATTAAATAAAGAAAATTGCAGTCCTTTGGTTTTTGAAACTGGTACCGTTCTAAAAGTGATTATGAAAACGCCAGAAGGCCTTTTGGTAAGTAATGATGACAAATTTAACTTTATGATTTCATTGAAAGATAAGAATGAAGTTTGGCGCGAAATTTAAATTTCGCCTCACTTTGTGATTTGTTTTTAAATCATATTTATTCTAAGAAATTTAATCATACAATTATTGAATAAACAGGATAAGGTTCTTAAATTCCATAAAAAAAGAACCCTCCTTTTAAGCAAATATTTTTCATAACTTAGCTTAACGTTTAAATCCGTAAATCATATTTTCCTAAAATCGCATTGGTTTTCTGATGCAATCCCTCAAAATAGACTTTACTCACCAGTGCTGAAGGCTTGGTTTTTGGTAATGGCCGAATTTCATGTGCGTGCGGAAAACGTTCAGTAAAATCAAATCGTTGAACCACTTTTTTAAATTCATCAATCACAAGATTTTCATCTTTACAAAAGACATCATAGGCTTGCTGTTTTTCTGCATCCCAAAACTGCTTAAATGCATCTTGAACACTTTGGCCATTCAGCATTCGTGGTATTTGTTCATCAATAAATTTCTGAATCAAATCCATTTTTTTATACATTTTTCGGTCATTACTGAGTAAAGATTGGAGTTGTTGCTGCTGTTTCGCTCTTTGAATCGAGGACGGTGGCGCAGCAGCAATCATATTTAATAATGTATAAATATAATCCTGATTTACATAATCACTAATAATAAAATCTAAAGCAAAATTCACGTCACGTAGCACTGAATCTTTTTCAACCGCTGTACCTTTATTTATTCTGTCATACAAATCTTTATATTTAGATTTATAGTCCTCAAGTTCTTGCGGCACTATAACTGCTTTATCAACATCAAAGTCTGTATACATTTTCAGTTGTGAATGTAGACGAATCACATCACGAAAAGCTTGAATAAACTGCAACTGCTGACTTTCGAGTTTTAGATCATCTACTGACTGACACTCAGGTGTTATTTTTCTTAATTCACTAACACACTTATTAAATTCAGCTAATTGTTGATCCAATGGTGGCACAATCACTTGTTCAAAATTTTGGTCGTCTGCAAAAGTAGAAAGAGCTTTATCTGTTGCCTGCTTTAAATTTCTAAAACACACGACATTACCAAAAGCTTTAGTTGGTTTATAAATACGGTTTGTACGCGAAAAAGCCTGAATTAAACCGTGATATTTTAAGTTTTTGTCGACATAAATCGTATTAAGTGGCAATGAGTCAAACCCTGTCAGGAACATATTCACCACCAACAGCAAGTCAATTGGTGGCCCTTTAAGCTCCCCAACTTCTTTAGGTGGTTTAGGTACTTTGAAGTACTTAACTCGATCACCTAGATTTTTATAATATTCATAAAATCCTTCGTCGCAGTTATAGCTAGTCAGATGGCGTGTATTGAATTCTGCAATGATCCGTTCAAGTTGTGCTTTACGCCCCATATCAACTTGACTCGGCTGTTCTAGTTCTTCTTCAGAAATCGTACCTGTTGTGGAGTCATTAGCGTCGTTTGTCGTATCCTGCGCTCCAAAAGAAAAAATCGTACCAATCACTAAAGGGGTATAAATTTCTTCCTTCTTGTCCGCTTCTGCAACCAACTCTGCTTGGACTCTGGTAAATATTTCATAATATTGAAGTAGGACATCTACTGAGCTGACACAAAACATTGAACAAAATTCGCGTTTTGCCGTTTTTTTGTCATGATTTTTTAAAATATAACGTACAATTTTTTCTAAGCGCTCAGGGTTGTCATACAGCTCTTTAGTATCGATGCCTTGTATTTTTTCATCACCTGCATTCACCTGATAAGCGGTAAATTGCCCCACATAATCAATTTGAAAAGGTAAAACATTTTTATCTGCTATCGCATCGACAATCACATATTTATGCAGCCGTTTAGGAAATAGAAATTCTGTGGTGTATTTCACCCCACCAATGCTTTGACAGTTCACAGGAAAAATAGGCGTGCCTGTAAAACCGAACATTTGCGCCTGCTTAAAGAAGCGTTTGATATTTTGGTGAGTATCACCAAATTGACTGCGGTGGCATTCATCAAAAATAAATACGACTTTTTTATCTGCCAAATCAGCGATCAACTCTCTGAATTTAGGGAGTGTAATTGCGTTATTCAGCTTTTGAATGGTCGTCACGACCAATTTATCTGTGAGTATATTGCTTTCATTTTTTCGTGAGTTCAGCCGTTTACCGATGAGCTGCTCAACCAATGTTTTGGTGTTGGTCGTTTGGTCTACGCAGTCGGGAACAAAGGCATTGAACTCTTTAGTGGTTTGATTATCTAGGTCTTTTCGGTCCACGACAAAGATAACTTTTTCTATTTCAGGCAACTGACGCATGATTTCACTGGCTTTAAATGCCGTGAGGGTTTTACCCGAACCCGTTGTATGCCAAATATAAGCATGATCGGTTGAGGTTTTCACATGCTGAATCATGTTTTCAACTGCATAGACTTGATAAGGTCGTAACACCATTAAGCATTCATTTGTTTGATGCTGAACGATGTATTTACTGATCATTTTCGTAATATGTGCGGCGTTTAAAAATGCTTCGGTAAATTTACTCAAATCATTAATTGCTTTGTTGTTTTCATCGGCCCATGGAAATGTAAAATCAAATAGTGGCGTACCGTGTGAATAATATAAGCAATTTACGCTGTTGCTAATGACAAAGAGCTGTATATAGCCAAACAAACCTTGTCCAGAGGTATAGGCATCTTTACTATAGTTATGCACTTGGTGAAACGCTTGTGCGATTTCTACGCCACTGCGTTTAAGTTCAACTTGTACTAATGGAAAACCGTTGATCAATAACGTTACATCAAAACGGCTGGTTTCTGTGCCACTCTCCCCGTATTGGACCGTCACTTGGTTAGTCACTTGAAAAATATTTTTTTCTGCATCATCACTTAAAAATCGCAGTGTTTGGGTCGTACCGTCATCATGTTTAAGCTGGTATGAACCACGCAATAGTTTGGCTTTGCCGAAAATCGTATGTTCACTGCTCAGGTAATTCCACACCTGTTCCCATTGCTCATGTGTGAGTGGTGCAGTCAGTGCATTAAATTTTTCTATTTGATTTTTTAAGTTTGCGAGTAAGGCTGCCTCGTTTCTGTACTGAACACGTTCGTACCCTAAAGTTGTTAAGTGCGCTATAAATTGGTTTTCGAGTTCAAGTTCTTTTTGGGTCGACATTTATAATACTGCTCAGTTTTTAACTATTGGTATGTATATCTTTTGATTCTAATAGATTTATTATATTTTTCAATCTTTTAAATTCATCAAATAAACATCTAAACTGATGATACAGATCACTGTTTTTTCTTTTAGGAGTCCTTCTGTACTTTCTTAAATAAAAAAATTCCCACATTTGAATAAATGCAGGAATTTTATAAAACCATATAACAATCACACAAACATTTGCTGTAACAAGCCTTTTTTCCACTGTTTGGCTTGTTCAATTTGCTGTGCAACGACTTCAATTTTTTGGTCAATACTTGTTAGAAAATTAGCGATTTTCGTTTGTTCTTTTATATTTATCGGCATATAGATTTCAAGATTATGCAAAGTAGATCCTTTTATTCCTTTGACAGTACCACCCGTAGCTTTTGATGCAATTAATAACTGAAAATCCTCAGACAAAAATTTCTGCTTAAGAAAAGCATTATTCAAAATTCCTTCTTTTCCACGATATTTAATCACTCGTTGTGCTAAAGCTATATCCTCTCTATCCACGGATGCGACATTACCTAAAGGAGCTTCAGTAGTAATTAATACATCACCTATTTTCGCCTGCCCTCTACGCATAACTTCTTCAAAATCATCCAAACAAATATATTCTCGCGAAACTTGGTAATCGATATAACCAGATCGAATGTTTTTTGCAGTAACCAATAGAATACCTTCATCAACCTTTTTCGGTGTTTTACCTCTATAGTCAACATAGTCAGCCACTTCAATAATTTTGTTATTTTCCCACTCCCCAAACTCACTCCCATCATCGGCTTTAAAACGCATTTGCAGGCTAAACAGTTTTTGCATCATGCCCTGTTTATATTGGCTCAGTAGTTCATATTTCTGAGTTAGTAGGTTAATCTTTTCATCCACAGCGGAAAGAAAAGAAGCGATTTTTGTTTGTTCTTCTTTGGATGGATAAGAGAATGGTAATTTTCGCTGTTCTGAAATACCAATATAAAGTCTTGTTGCGCCTGTACATAAAGCTAGCAGTTCATTCTGAAATATTGGTGTTTCAAATGTACTCTTTATAAAATCTTGGCTTAATATATTCTTGCTTAAAACTCGATAATAAGTTACTTGTGGAGTAAGCATGATATACGGTGTTTTTAATTCAGGTACTTTTGCAATATTACCAATCGTTGCTTTATGCGTAAGTAAGATATCACCCTCTAAAGAAAAACCTTTTCTTAGGTTATCTGCCTGTGACATTTTAATTTTTTTAGATTTATCTAAATGAACAACTCCATCTATGACATCAGTTGCCATAATAAATGGAATACCATCTTCAACGTAATCTTCTGAAGTAGGGTGAATTTCTCCATGATTGCCATCCATTGGCTTATCAATAATTCCTGCATCTACAAGGGCTTGAATATCAACTTTCAGCCATTCCCCATCAAACTCTTTAAATCGTAACTTAGGTGTTGCCATTACTTCACCCCCGTAAATGGGCTATTAATGCCAAGTTCTGCACAAAACTTAGTAATTTCTGCATCAGTCTTTTGACTTTCCACTTCTAAGGCTTGAAGCTGTTTCGCTATTGCATCTAAATCAATTTCAGCTTCCGCTTCAAAAGTATCGACATAACGCGGAATATTCAAATTGAAATCATTGTCAGCAACTTCTTGCAAACTTGCCACATATGCATATTTTTCAATATTCTGACGATTTTCAAATGCACCAACAATATTATCTAAATGCTCAGGCAAGAGCTTGTTTTGATTCTTTTGCTTATCGAACTCGTTGCTCGCATCAATAAATAAAATATTGTCGCTATGCTCACGGTTTTTCTTCAACACCAACACACAAGTCGGAATAGTCGTGCCATAGAAAATATTGGCAGGCAAACCAATAATCGTATCAATCACATTTAACTTTTCAATTAGATGCTTACGAATGTGCCCTTCACTCGAACCACGGAACAAAACCCCATGCGGCAGTACAATCGCCAAAGTCCCATTTTCATCTAACTGATAAAGCATGTGCTGTAAAAACGCCATATCTGCCTTAGAACTTGGAGCTAACTTGCCAAAATCACGGAAACGCGGATCGCTTAGGTATGACTCACTCGCAGACCACTTTGCCGAAAATGGTGGATTCGCTACAATCGCATCAAATTTCAGTTCCATATGCTGTGGACGTTTTAAAGTATCCTCCTGCTTAATTTCAAACTTTGAATAATGCACATCATGCAAAATCATGTTCATACGTGCCAAGTTATATGTCGTACGATTCATTTCTTGGCCGTAAATCGCGTCCACATCGCCGACTTCACGCTTTACACGTAGCAATAAAGATCCTGAACCACAAGTCGGGTCATATACACTGCGTAGACGTTCTTTACCTAAGGTGACAAGTTTTGCAAGCAAAGTCGAAACCATTTGCGGTGTATAAAACTCACCTGCTTTTTTACCAGCACCTGAAGCAAATTCACCAATGAGAAACTCATAAGCATCGCCTAAAATATCAGACTCAGTATTCGATAGATCAAAATTAATATCGTCCAAATGTACGATCACACGGCTAATCAGCTCATTGCGGTCATCAGGCGTATTTCCTAACTTGGTCGAACTTAAATCCATGTCTTCAAACAAATGCGAAAAATCATCTGCCGCATCTGTACGCAGCGTACTTTGCTCAATTGCCTTAAGGGTTTTAATTACATCATCCAAAATGTATTTTTTTGCTCGAGCCAATGTTGCCATACTATGGAACAATTCTTGTGGCGCTAAGAAATAGCCCATACTGGCAAGACATTCTTCACGAACAGCACTCAAATATGCTTGATTAATTTCAGTATCTTCAACCAATTCTGCAAACTTAATTTGATCAGGTGATAAAATTTCGTTGGCATTATTTTGAATTTTTTCAGACAAATATTTGTAGAAGATCAAGCCCAAAATGTAATCACGGAATTCATCTGCCCCCATTTTACCACGCAAAGTATTGGCAATATTCCAGAGTTGTTTTTGCAGTTCTTGAAGCTGGACTTGAGTCATTGTTGTACCAAAAAATGTTTTTAATTAATCATAAAAAAAGCCGAACCCGAAGGTTCGACTTTTTTGAATTTTGGTGGAGATGGCGTCAATTGAACTCAACTCCTAAGCTATTGATTTAGTGAACCATAAAGTCAATAGCGTTTTACCTGTACCCATTTTTTACCCAAATTAGATTTAGCGCATTGAATCACAAAATTTATTTTGTTCAAATTCATGAACAGGATTTGAAATGGTTACTGATTTTAACACGTATGCATTTAACATTAAAAGATATGTTATAACCTTCCTTTTTTATATTTGTTTTTTTCATGTATCATTCAAGAGTACAACTTCAGGGTGAAAGTTATGTTTGACAATATAGATGCTTTAAAAACAAAATTAGATCAGCATCGTCCTCTTTCTCCTGCAATTGTAAAAAATCTACAAGAAGATCTTATTGTTCGCTGGACATATCATTCAAATGCAATTGAAGGCAATACACTGACATTGCTAGAAACAAAAGTGGTTTTGGAAGGCATTACCGTTGGTGGAAAAGCATTACGAGAACATTTCGAGGCAATTAACCATAGAAATGCGATCTATTATGTTGAAGATATTATTCGTAAAGAAGAACCTTTTTCTGAATGGCAGATTCGTAATATCCATCAACTCATTCTAAAAAATATCGATGATGACAATGCAGGACGTTATCGCCAACAAAACGTGTTGATTTCAGGTGCTACGACTAACCCACCCGACTATACATTGTTGAATGATAAAATGGCTCAGCTTGTCGATTGGTACAATACTGAGGCACATAAGCTACATCCTATTGAACGTGCAGCTAAAGTACATGCAGACTTTGTAGGCATTCATCCATTTATTGATGGGAATGGTCGTACATCACGCTTATTGATGAATCTCGAATTACTTAAAGCTGGATATCTGCCTTGTGTGATTACAGTAGAAAATCGTTTGGCTTACTATGAAGCTTTAGATCAATGGTTGGCTTATGGAAAGACTGAAGCTTTTATTCAGTTGGTTTCTGAGGCTGTATTGGAAGGGTTTAAGCCGTATCAGGTTGTTTTAGGTATTTAGAGCTATCTAACTTACATTTTAATTTATTTGGATGGGATAGTGCACTCAGCGCGCACCATCTTTACAATTTAAATAATTGTTTATAATAAACATTTATAACCAACCAATGTCATTGTACCGCGAAAAATACCGCTAAAATTCAGCATCCTAAAAATATTGATGATGGCAATGTAGGAGGTTATCGTCAGCAAAACATTTTAATTTCAGGTGCTACGGTAATCCCCCTAAAAATAATAGGATCTAAAAGTAGAATTTTCTCTTAAGATACAAGCTGGAGATTCTTCATGAAAACATCTTAATATCCTGACAGTCATATCATGTCCATCTTGAAGCAAGCTGAATCTAGTACCCCCTTGTTACCATTTTTTGCCGAGAACATAGCATGTGTAAGGCGAGTTTTTAGAAATGGCGTGCTAAATATAGTGGTATGTATGCCTCATTAATTAAACGACTGAAAGAACCTATTCGGCCTGAGTAAGTATGATCATTAGATTACATGCCTGACCAGCTGAGTGATGGACGAAGTAAACGCTTGTTGAACATGATTGATGATTATCGGCATATAGGATTGGTGATTTAAATAGGGCTATCAATGCCTGTACTACGAGTCATTCGTACACTGAATTAGTTGCTTGAATGGCGAGATAAACCACTTGCAATTCACTATGACATTGGATCTGAATTTATTAGTGTTTGATTGGTTAACTGGGCAAAGTTGCATGACAAACGTATCGTACTTCAGCCTGGGAGGCCATAACAAAATGTGTATATCACAGGTTAAGATCGCAAGATCCCTTACAGTTTGGTATGCAAATATTTGTTCGATACATTTAAATAAGTACAAGACCATACAACAAATTGATTGTTATTCTATAAACATGAAAAATCATACAAAGCCAATGGTAACAAACGACCGTTAATGGCCACTTAACGTTTACTTTTACTTTTACTTTTACTTTTACTTTTACTTTTACTTTTACTTTTACTTTTACTTCGATTATTTATTGGAGAATTATCTAGAAGATGAAACAGCATTTTATGCTAATTCATCCTCCTCAATTCAAAACAAAATACCATTTTTAAATGTTTAGTTTAAAGCTTATATTCATCAATCACCTTTTGGGCTTCTTTAAAACCGTTTTGAGCAGACTGCTTTATCAACTGAACCCCTTTAGATTCATTTTTTGGAATACCTTCACCAAAATAATACATGATACCTATTATATATTGTGCTTGAGCATGACCAAGTTCAGCAGCTTTTGAAAACCATTTAAATGCTTCTTGATCATCTTGACGCTCCCCGGCATCTTCGCTGAAATAATCTGATCCCAAGGCAAAATAGGTCCGTGAAATATAGTCTTTTGCTCTTTCATGACCTTGAACAGAAGCTTTTTCAAAAAACTCTAAAGCTTTTATATAATCTTGAGGTACACCGATTCCTCTAAAGTACATGATGCCAAGATCAAATTGTGCTTTTGCATCACCATTTTTTGCATGATTTGCAGCAGATATAAAAAATGCATCACCATCGATAACTTTTCCTGCTGTATTTGCCACTGTCAGTTGCTTATATGGCATATCCCATGAACTTTTAAGTTTATCTAGTTTTTTTTGAGCACCTTCATGACCTTGTGCTGCACTTTTTTCATACCATTCTTTAGCTAAAGTTAAATTTAATTCTGTACCTTGACCGTCATAATACATTTCACCAAGTAAGAATTGAGCTACTCTGTTTCCATCTGTTGCAGCTAATGAGAACCATTTTAATGCTTCAGGTAAATCTTGTTGCATTCCCTGACCAGTATAATAACAAGTACCCACATTTGCTTGTGCCCCAGTATCACCTAATAAAGCTCCGCGCAGAAACCATTCACAGGCTTTTTGTTTGTTAACAGGCGTTCCTTCACCTTTGTAATACATGATTCCTAAATTAAATGGCGCAAACTTATGGTTGTGATATGCAGCACTCGTCCATGCTTCCAATGCTTTAACATCATCTTTTTGGATATATTGATTATTAAACGAGACATTTCCCTTATAGTAAGCATTACCGAGATTAAAATAATACTCACCATTAATTTTATCAACACGCGGCTTGACAACTTTTTCAACCCCTTTATGTAATGGTGAAAACATTTTTTCAATTCCAAGGGTAGCCATTTCACCAGCCTTATCAATACCACCTACAACTCTGGAATGAATTTCTTCGCTTTTTGTATTAGCTGTCACATAAGAAGGGAAAGTTAATACGAGTGATGAGAAAAGTAATTTTGCCTTTAAATATTTCATATAAATAAACCAATAATTTGAAGATTCTTTATGATCTAAAATAAAAAATGCAGTCTCTGTTTTTGAATCAGAAACTGCATTTTTCAAAGTTATAACTCACACTTAGTATTCAAAACTCGCTGTTCGCTTAAATTGCTGTATTTCTCGCTCTGCTAGATTATATTCTCGCTGAACTTGTCCCAGTTTATTACTAGCTTCGTTATATCTTTCGCGATAATACTTGCGCGACTCTTCTTTAAGATCAGAGCTATACATATTAGATTTTGCTGTAGCAATTGTATCTTCAATCGATTTTAAATTTTTATTCGCGTGATAAAACTTATTTGCCACATTGTAATAGGGTCTTAAATTATTTTGCATTTCCATTGGACAACTTTGATATGTTCCTCTACCTTGCAACGCATAATCAAAAATCGTTTGTGGATTACAATAATTTTTTAGACCTTTCTTATAACCAGTAGTATAGGCTTCTGTATCTAAAATCGCGTTGTGCTTCATACATGCTTGAGCACGCTTTTGCATGAATGAACCATTACCATTATAACCATCATTCTGCCCAATCAACGACCAGTTTGCTGAAAGACATTCATTTTTAGACATAATAGCACAGCCATTTAACATGACAACACTTGCCAACCACACCATTTGTAACTTCATTTCACCCTCAAATGTTTTGTTTTTTATTCAAAGACCTTCAACTCCCCATAACCCATTGAAGGTCTATTTAGATTTAAGTTAATGTAATCACACGTGTGTTGTTTGCAACTTTCACGCCATTCACAAGAACTTCTGTATCTAAGACATATCTTCCTTTTGATACACTCATAGGGAATTTCCAGCTAAATGAGTTTTCAAATGCCCCTGAGCCAAAATCTTGCTTATTGGTCATTTGTACATCCTTAACTAATTCACGAATCACTTTACCATTTGCATCTTTAAGCACCAGCTTTTCTTGTACACGCTGTAATGGCTCTGCGACCCCTTCAACTACAGTTAAATCGGATTTCACTGTAATACTTTGATTTGCTTGAATAGTCTGATTAGGAAGAACAACTGTTGAGTATTGTTGTATCCGTGTTTGTTGTGGCAATTGTCCTTTATTGGCTTGTTTATATGCCATTTCAACTTCAGCAGCGGACTTTTTTTGAATAGTGTGTGCATTAATCATTACGCACCCTGCTGCAAAAACTGCACCACCAATGGCAGCACCTGTTGCAGCATAAGTACTATCACCCACAGATGCCCCGATTGCCGCACCAAGTAATGCACCTACTGCTGTAGACATTCCAGTATTACATCCACCATTGGCTGACGTTGCCAATCCACCAGTACTTGCACAACCTGAAACGGCTAAGGCTGAACTCAGCATAGCAATAGACATAGATTTTTTCATTTTATTACCCCTCTTCACATTTCAAATGATTATTGAATTACCATATCGTCAAAGGCCGCTGACTCACCTGCTTCAGCCTGACGTAAAATACGTTTTGCTTGACCATTACTCGGGGAAGCAGACAATACTTCTCGAGCCAAAGATTTAGCCAAACCGTAGTTATTCGCATTTAATGCACGCTCTGCACGACTGAGCTGAGAATCAAAACGTGCTTCATTTTGACGCCGTGCCGCTTCTTCAGCTTTTTGACGCTCTTTTTCTAAAGCTTGTTGACGTTCTCTTTGTGCTTGTTCAACTTGTCGTTGAGCCTGTTCTGCTTGACGTTGTAGTTCTACTCGTTCACGTTCTGCTTGTGCTAAACGCTGTGCTTGCTCAACCTGATGATTGGTATTTTGTTGAGGTATGTTTTGAATAGCATCTTGTACAGCCTCACTTTCTAATGGAACTTCCTCTACTTCTTGTTCTTGCTGAAGATTATATTCTTCAATCATCGATTCAATTTGTGGCAGTAACTCTACGCCCCCCACAAGTTCTGAATCAAGCTCTAATGCAGCAAGCAATGTCTGATGTGCTTGCTCCAAGTTCCCAGCTTGTAAATATTCTTTCGCTAAAGTGAGCTTTTCTTTTGCAGAAGTTGCTTGTGCTTCAGCCGATACAACCAATTGAACAAAACTTGCATTGGTTTTACATTCTGCCTGGTTGAGTTTGATGATACTCAACGCACGCATTGGCATCTTTTCGCTCAATAAACTACTAACTTCTGCATTTACATTTTCACATGAATCTACCAAAGGCTCTTCATCTACAGAAATCGCTTGATCTGTATCCTTATTACCACTAAACATAATGACAATACCAATAAAAAATACGGCAAAAGAAATCGCGATATATTTAAAAATAGAGTTTTTGGGCTGTGGTGAATCTAAAGGTGTTTGCTGATTCATGCTTTTTGATGGTAAAGGACTTTCAACACTTGCCACAGATGACGTCTGTTCAAAATACTCATCTGGTTCATTGTCTTGAATTAATAAATCTTTTTGAGACTTTAGTTTATATTGTTCTGAGCTTAAAAATTCATTTGGGATTCTTGCTAAATGTTTTAAACGGACAAAAACACCTTCTTCCTTTTTAAAAGCATATCGATCATAAGTCCGCATTAACTCAAGAGATGCACCTACGACAATGATCCCGACTAATTCTTTACCCTTTTTCGTAATATGTTTGACCACAACCGATGTATCAGCAGCCTCATTATTTTGAGCTTCACTTAGTGTTTCACTAACCGTCGATTCTGGTAAGTCACTGACTATTTCTTGTGGAATAGTCGATGTTTCTTCTGGCTCTACAGGCAGAGTTTGAGCTTGAACGCTTTGTGCAACACTACAAAAAGGACAAAACTTTACTTTGAGCTGTAGCTCCTGCTTACATCCAATACAAGCTGTATATTCTTGCTGCTTAACCATTTCATTTAACCTATTACTTCTTTTTGTGTTGAGCATGAGCAGTATTGCCCTCCTTCGAGAACAATACTACGATGGGCATTATTGTAAAATTGGCGGCATGCCTGGAATTGGTGGTGGCACAGGCATTGCAAGCTCAGGGCATTGGGCAATTGCGATCCAATTAGCTAAACCTTCACGCCATACCATCGTTGCAGTGTTAATTTGTTGCTGCTGCAACATTTCAACCACTTTAGAATGTGAGTATGGTCCAAAGTTTTGCCCATTAATCGCTATATGATATTGATACTGAGGTTGCTGCAGAATGGGTGGTGGCATCGCGCCTGGAGGTGGCGGTGGAGTCATGCCAGGCATTGCAAAAGTCTCTATTGGCGAAACTACTTCTGCCACACTTTTTTTCACAAGAAGTTGTTCATGTGTTTGTAAGATACTTGGTGACATATTCATCACCCATTTCAGACGTCGACCTTTATTTGGCTCACGAATTTCATCCTGATATGCATCCTCGTCCGAATCTTTGAGCACTTCAGCCCATTTTTCCATTTCTTCGCGATATTCAGTTAACTCGTATGCACGATCAATAAGGTCCTGAGGAATTTCCTTACGTTGAGCAAGTTCAAGTAGCTCTCGCTTCAATTCTTTTGCAATTGCACATGCAAAACCGACATGTTCAACTTGTGCACCCGTTTCATTTTGAACAAGACGTGGGGTATAGACTTCACGCTCATAATGATCAACCAATGCAATTAACATGGTTAAATTCGCATCACTGAGTGACTTAAATTTGTGTTGAACTTGATCATAAATATTATCGCGATAGGTCTGAGGCAAACCATTTAAACGGAAGCCACGCTCATTTCCTAAACGACGTACATCACCACGTGCAACCGCAAATTCATATTGACCACTTGGTATCAAGCCTGGAACATCACAACGTTTTAAGACGCCCAACATCACTGCTTTCAAGTAACACTTAAAGTCATCCGCTAAATTATTTAATTCATCAGGTGTAGGCGCATATGGATGTTTAAAGCGTGTTGAATCGATATGTGTATGTAATGGTGTTCTTTCACTCTCTTTACGATAGCTCGTACGCCACGTCTCAATACCACGTAAAATGGTCAGTGGAATACCTGAAAGCTCTACATAACACACTGCACGACCAGGTTCACCTGTTTCCACAATCGACAATGCTTGTGCATTTAAGCCTAGACCGCTCGGAATAGCTCCCGTCAATTCATGTTTATATTTTTTACTGAATTGATCTGCACCATTTACACCAATAAAACATTTGAAACGGTCTGGTGGTGGTGTGAAATCACCTCCCATTTTAGCGTCGACCCAAGGCATGGCACGCTGTAGCCACTCGGTAAAGACATTTTGACGCTCCACTACACTCATATTTTCAAGTGCTTTGTAAAGTGGATCTTCCTCTTGATCATTCTGTTCAAAAGCAACCAAACGGCGTTCTGCCATACGAATGATTTTGATCAATAATGGTGTTTGCTGATCTGGATCAACAAGAACTTTAAAGAGCTCTTTTGAACCGCCGAAGTCTTTAAATGCTTCTGCTGCCCATTCACAGAGTAAACGAGGATCAATATTCCGTTCTTTTACATCTTCAGTTTCGATAATTTGCAAAGTGGCGTGCTTGGTACGAATTTGTTGATGAATTACTTCACGATCATGATCAAGACGGTTCATCATATCGATAACTGACTCTTGACCATTTTGTAGATCACCCATCACCCCATTCCAAATAGTGCGACCGCTTTCATCTACCCCTAAACTGTTACCTAACCAGCTTGAGATATCTTGCATCAGCTCAATCGCTTCTAAAGCAGCTTTGGCACGTAGATGGAAGGAAAGTACATTAGCAATATCTTTACGTAAATTATCTAATACTGAACGCGCTTGTTCTTCTTTATTGCCACCACTAAAGATACTCAGTAGACCTCTACCTTTGGTCTCTTCCAAATCTTTTAGTTGCTTTTCATACTCATAGGTCAACAAAGCGTCTTTAATTGCAGTATAACGATTTGCTGAATTTTTCAGTTGTAATGCAATCCCAGAGTTCGCATTTTCAATACGATCTTTAATTTGCTCAACTAAAGAAATCACATATTCAAAACCGCCTTGCTCATGATTATCTAAATACAGATATAAACGACTTTCGATATCTTTCTTGAGACTTTCAAAGAGTGCTTTACGACGGCGCATGACACGATCTTCAGCAGTATCTGCCATCGCATCTGGATTACGAATCACATCACGCATTAAACCTTGCATCGCTTTCCGGACTTCATTTGCCCACTGATCACGATCAATATTACTGATTTCACTAATGCGTTGACTGACACGCTGACGGGTTTCTTCAGCAATATCCACTTCCACGCCGTTCTGTCCTGAACGAAGTAAAGTATCTACAACTTCTAAATCCATGAATTCTGTATTGAGTTCACGAATTTCTGGATTTTTCAGTGTTGTAGCAGAAAATTCAGGAAGATTGTTGAATGGCACTAGACTAAGATTCATGTTCTCAGCCATGAATGTATCACGCTTTTTTTCACTCGCACGGTTTGCAGCAGGATTGGCACTTGCGACACCGAAGAATGCTTTCAGCATATCGGAAGCCAAACTATAGGCATACTCATCATAGCGCGCTCGACCAAGCGTATCTAAAGTTGCTTGCCCAAATGCTGAATAAGCACATGAATAGTTTAGTTTCATGTCACCGAAACGACCTGTCGGTACAGGTGGCGCAAACATATGAATTTTATGCTGCCGTTGGTTGACTGCAACTGAACGTTTACGATTGGCGAAGTCAGCAGAACGGTAGTCCTCAAATAATGTGTCCGCAATCATCGAATACACATCATTCATATTGTCTGTATGTTGACGAGCTAAGTTACCGGAATCAATCAGATGCACTTCATCATAAGGCTTAGAGGCAAGCTGAGGACGATCATAATCATCCCATTTTTCCACATACTTCGAATGACCCACCATCGCAGATTCAACTTCCATCAATGCCGCATAAGCATTGGCTTCAGTACGTGCCTTGTTTGCACTTGAATAGCCTGTAGGCAAAAATAGCATCAATTCAACATCAGCTGCTTCAACTTCATTACTTGCCACCCACTTAGATAACCAGCCCATATCCAAGAATGAACCTGAGCCTGTACCACCAGCAACAGAACCTAATACCACGATACGGAATTTACTGGTATCGAGTTGAAGATTGAGCTTACGCAGTATGTCATCACGAGACAGGCCTGCTTTTAAAGTATTTAACTTTGATCGAATTTTATCACGTGTTTTTGGATATTTATCAAAGAAATATAGACGTGAAACAGAACGAATCTGACCTGCACCTTTGGCAGGATCAATCCCTAATTCACGAATTTTTTTAGGAGTTAACGGCAACCAATTTTGAATATGCGGATAACGACTTAATGATGCATCATCACGGCTATATTTTTCGATATCAAAAGATTCAACAATCTTTTCATCATCGGTAAATTTCACCAAGTTGTATTGCAAATCTTCAGTTTGTGCACGACCACTATCAATAATTGCACCTTGATCTAAGTCAAAGTGCATGAATTGCGCGATGGGGAATTGTGATAAGTTTTCTAAGCGAACATTATCACTGCCCCAACTTGCATTGAGAATACGACGACGCACACGCATCATCACTTCCATACCTGTACCACCCACACCAATGTAAAGGGTTGGTCGGAGTTTTACCGTCTGCTCTGCAGATTTGGTAGCCGTGTTTGTATTGACACTTTGTGCGTCTGTCATATTGATCTCTCTAATTCTTTTTAATGTTATTAATTAAGCACGGCTTGTTGTAAAGGTCAGTACACCACTCACCAAAGCAACCACACCTAATGGCCCTAAAATTAATAAAGATAAAAATTTAACAGGATTCACCGCTGCTAAAACTGCACCAATTGCTACTGCAGAAAGAAATATAAATAACCACCATCCAGCCATGCTCGCTTTACTTGGCGAAATACGTTTTTTCACCAAACTATTGCTGAAACCACGTTTTGCAAAAAAGAATGCAATTAAAAGTACTGCGATAATTGCACCAGCAATCATCAAATCACGAGAGCCAGTTTCTTCTTGTACAGTAGGTACATTCACTTCTTGTACAGTCTGCGCAACACCACTTGCTTCATTTTGTGTTTGCTCATCTGCTGTAGGTAATACAAAACCGTTATTTGTATTTGACTCTGACATATATCCCCCTGGATGTTTTTAAAGATCTGTCTTTAATATTTAACGAAGTGTCACACTAAATTCTTTATCTATAACTTGAACAGATGCATCTGAAATGCCTCGTTTTACAATCGCGATTTCCTGTCCTGAATCACCATAAACACTTATCTTAGAAAACGGTTTTAATTGGATGGTTTGTTTCTTCAAGCCATTGACCCAGACATCATATTTTTTACGTTTTGACCCCAGTGCTAACGCGAAAAGAACCATAGCAATTGACAATAAAATCCCAGTGATTATGACCACAACAGGCCATAATGGATATTGCAAGCGGAATTGCACAGGGATCGTTGCCGTTGAAGACTGAATACTTTGAGGTGCTACAAATACATCCGACAACGGATCGCCAGGAAATAAGTTCTGCAAATTCTGTTTAAAATCTTCAGATAGACTGAGCTTCTGCTCGTACAAAGTCACATCAATATTTGCAGGAATTGTAACTGCCTTACCCATTGCCTTAAAAACTTCCCAAGACCATGGAGAAACAATTAAATGTGATGGAATAGGCACTTGAAACTCAAGCTTAGTATTGTCTTTAGTCATCAAACGAATATCCGTTTCAGAAATCTGAATCGGTGCCTGCATACCATTAGCTAATCTCAACTTCGCTTCAACACGTGTTGCAGCAATGTTGTACGGATAAAATTTATTTTTTAGATCTGCGGTCAGCTTTAATTCAGGAATGATATCTTTAGGTTCTAAATTAAACACTAATGTTTTTTGGTCAGATGCTAAAGATGCATGAATCGTAGATGAGTTTTTCACTCCTGTCGGAATGAGCTGGACTGGCTCTTTATCTAAGGGCTTCAATAATGCTGGTTGCTGCGTGAAAACTTTTTCCATTTGCCCAGACTGAACTAAATGATTTAACTCGGCCTCAGCTTGTTCTCCATAGGCTAATACATAGACCATTAATCCAGATGCATTAAAATGCTGCCCTTGCACAGGCATTTTTAGTGGGTATGCCATTACTTTATTAATAGCTGGATCTAAATGCACTAACTCATAAAATTCTTTATTACGTTCAGCAGTTGCTTCATCATTATTTGGACTATTTTTGTTGTTTGTAAAAATCCAAATTATGCCTGACTTCTTAGCAAATGGTCCTGTAATAGTTGCTATGACAGCTTCCTTAAAATCTGTGTCTGCATATGCTTTTTCAGATTTTTTCGCAATGCTCTGTTGGCTCAACTGCTGACTAACATTTTGTTTCCCTGCTCCTTGGTAAATCACTAAAGGTGATTTAGACAATGGATTACTTTGGTTAAACATTACCACTGCAACAGTGTCATTTGGTTGAGTTACGGTTTGAACCACTGCATTGACCAGTGGTTTTAATTGTGAGTTTTGATCTTGATAAAAAGGTTCCATCCAACCTGAGTTTTGTACCAAGAATGCATGCTGTCCTGCATAGCCAAAAGATGCTGAAAGGCTTAATAAGCTCATCAATGCCAATTTTTTCATACAGCAAGCTCCCACCCTAAGATGTCAGTTAAGCTTGAGTTATAGAAATACAAAACATTCTGATGAATAAAGAATCTTGACTGTAGTGGCTTTTCTACTTGAACACGATGGAAATCAATGAGTCCATCATGTGTATCTATAAATAATTTAATGTCTTGCTTTGTATCATCTGCAAGTTTTTGCTCAATACCTACATTGGTCTCTGTATCAAAGCTAAACCCAAAAATTAACTGCTTTTTCTCATCTTCAATCATTGGAACTGTAAAACGATGGGTGGATTCAACTGCGCTTGTTTCTTTCCAAATATCTTGCTTGATTTCCAATTTACCATCTAGGGCAAACTTTGATAAACCTGTGGTAAAACGAAATGATGGCGATTTTTCAAGTGATTTATCAAACTGGTCTTCAGAATCTAGTTCGATATAGCACAATGGACCTTTTTCATTATTTTGAGTTGTACCAAATTGATAGAAACTGCCTTTTTGATTATCATAAGGTGCACCAAAACGGAAGTCAGGTGTATAACTCGGCACCCATATTTTATAGATAGCATTAAGTACTTCATCATCAGAACTTTTATATTTTACAATCAACTGACCTGATGTGCCGACCCAAATAATACGGCTAGTGTCATAAACCACTTTTTCAAAGTACATTTCAGAGATCGTATGATCCAACATGATTGATGCTTGATTGCTTACATTAAAAAGCTTGACCTGATCAGCAATCAAAATCGGTATTAATATCGTTTTATTCCAATAAACAGGTGTACCCAAACATAAACTATTGGATGGCGTAACATACTCAGCTCGGTAGCTTAATGACAAACCATCAATGATGACGCGTGCTAAACCTGCTTTGGTTGGAATGTATAAAGTCTGAACACCTGCTTCATTCACCACCCCTAAGAGCTGTAAGTACTCTTCTAGTTGTTCCGGGCAACCTTCTAAACGGTGTGCTACAGCTTTTAACTCCAACCACTCCTGATTATTCTGACTCCAAATCAAAAGATTGCCATTGATTTTATTGTATGCCACAAGTTGAGGAATCTCAGTACTAGCTTTGATAGAAACAAATTCAAAAATACCTCTTGGTGGCATTTTTATTTTCTGTTCCGCATCAGCATCAATCTGTGGCTCATTCTTTAATTTTTTAAGTTGATGACTTAACTGTAATCCATGGCTATCCATGCTTTGACGATTATCATCATAATGTCGTCCCTGCCCATAAGGAGGAAGCCAATATGCTTCGGAATCAACCTGCTTTTTTTCTAAAGGGGTACCTGTTTCAGGATCGTATAAGAACTCAGGTGGATACACTTTTCCAGCCAAAGTTGGTAAGTTCAACAACTGCTGAACAAAGTGAGGGTTCACATGATTTTCAACATTTAAATTTGGCGTACTTTTTAAAATATAACCGACTTGATCATCTTGAACCCAAATTCCGGATGCCAAATTCCAAACTGCTTTATCATGATTATGAACCAAGACACACCCCTTATTTTGAGTTTCTTTTGCTACATTCTAGACATTTTTTTTTACTTTCAAACCATTTATTTAATTTTTTTTCAATAAAATTATATATTTAATTTAATCTTAACAATAATTAAATATTTTCTAACAAATTTTAACAAATAATTATTTCTTATCTAATTGTCCTATTTGCGATTTAGTCGAAATGATCTTAATTTTAGGGTGGTGGTGGTGGCAATTTAACTCATCCAAAATCTCTAATGAAATCTGGTGATTAAAAAAAATGAAGATCTAAATTTTTACCCAAAGTTACCCTAATTTCCTTTAAACTTGACTCAATAACAGACCTGTCATCAAGACCCGATCAAAGCTATACACATACGCAAAAGGACTTTCTACACTATGTCCAACTAACTGCAAATTATGATCGGATTGGTCAGTTCTAAGTACAGCATCTGCTGAACAAATCGGATAAATCCCTCTAAACTGAGTTAGACGTGTTAAGTGATTACGCTCTCTATCACGATACATCTCAAAATCAGCATGATCCACTTTATGCCAAACGATAAATCCGTAAATTGGGACCGATCTAGCTAAAAAGTAGATTTTAGTCCCAAATATGGGACTAACCTCACATGATAAAAGACTTATTAATTTTGAAGCTTTTGGGATCATCTACATTAAAAGGAACGACACGTAGTTTTGCACTAGTGGTTAGCCTAAACTCAAAGTCATCTAAGGAGTGCGTAAATTTGTCCTTCCGATATGGATAGACAAGTACAACATCACTGTCATGTTTGAGGTAATAATGGCTATAGGCAAACATTTGCTGAATATCACTATCTTTCAAACCATAACGCCCAGCTCGATCATTTTGATCAATCAACTTCCATTTAGTATCCATCACAATTGGCTTGGCATCTGGACACTCAATAAAAATATCAGGCTTAAGCTTAAAAATATTGCGCTGTTGATGCTGACAAATATGCTCCGTCGCATGTTGTGTCTTCACCGTATATTCAGGTAAGTTACGGCGCAAATGATAAGCTACAAAGTTCTCAAATAGCTTCTCCATCGGGAAGAGTAAACTCATGCCACGCCATTCCCCTTGAGTAGATACAGGCATGTATTCACCCAAAATTAACTCCGTCCAAGGTTTAATCTCAGCATACAAAGCGAGTAGCCGCCCTGACTGCCATTGCCTAAAGTCCTGCTGAATGTTTAGGCTTCGCGGTATTTCGCTGGTCATCAAACGTAGCTCTTGAGCAAGCTTCCAGTTATTGGCATCTTTGGTCTTTTTACACACCATTTCTAAGGCTGTACGAATCAGACGATTTTCAGGTCGATTCACCTCATACACATCATGCTCAATCGGAAAGATATGTTTCTTTGTCGGTGGTTGGCGCATGTATTTCACATGCTGTAATTGCCCACGTAAAAACTTTTGTTCCTCTTGTACACGGTTATAATCAAAACGTAAACCCCGTTGCACTAAACGTTCAAATGATGCAAGGAACTGTGTCATGATCCATTCATGCAAAGGCTGTTTGAAACGGTTTAAATTGGCACTCCCTGCCTCTCTATAAGGTAAATGCAACGAAACACTGAGCATTTTTTGCAGGAGCTTACGCTCTTGACCAATAACCTCCTGATCACTTTCGCCGTTGAGCTCTACATGCTTCGGAAGAATTTCAATCCGTGTACCGCATGGGGTTTCTATCACCCCAACATATTGATCTAGCTTAAGCTTTCTATGTCCTGCTAATTCAAATACTTTTGCACCGTGCTTAGAAAATGAAGCAGAGAGTTCACACAGATACATAAATGCTTTTTCGGGAATATAAGCATGGTTTAAACAAGATTCAGGACAACCTTTATAAACTTCGCTAATGAAGGCATATTCTCGGACAGTAAAATCAGGCATATAGATCCCCGATTAGTGCTTGATGATTTTGCTAAAACTAGCGATTGAATCAAATGCAGTATCGTTTAGTTGCCATATTTTTTGTTCTTCAAAGAACCCATCTGAATCACTCTCTACATTTGGAAATAATGCAGAGCGTTCAACAGGTTTAGCTTTCAACATCCCATTAGCATTTAGCACCATGTTAATCTTCGACCAATCATCAAAGAAATACTCTTGCAGTTGGGGAATAATTTTTTGTTTAAAGATTGCTGCTAAATGCTCACGAGTACGATCTTTATTTAAGCTCATGAAATTGGCATGGCCAATACAGTGATCACGGTCTAACAGCACTTCAATACGTTGATTGATGACTTTTAACAGCTCAGCAATGTTCAGACCTTCCACCTCAATATCACTCAATAACTCTGGCTTCGGTGGCATTTCAATAAAGGTAAAGCGCCGGCGCAAAGCAATGTCTAAGCCTGTTAAAGAACGATCTGATGAGTTCATTGTGCCAATGATGTAGACATTACTTGGGACAGAAAATTCTTTTTTGGAATAAGGCAAGATTACAGATAACTCTTCTTCAGCACCTTGGCGTTTTGAGTCTTCAATGAGTGTAATCAACTCACCAAAAATACGGGAAATGTTACCTCGGTTGATTTCATCAATGATCAGCACATAAGGTTTTACTTTTTCATTAGTATCTGAATATTGAACCTCTGAACGTAAAGAATTTGCGATTGCCCACTCATAGCTCTTTTGATCCACAATAATGTCACTTTGTGTCTTCAAATAGTTTCGAATATGCCTAATAGATAAAGTGATATTACTTCCTCTAGATGTAAGAGCGAATAAAGTACCTGCTGAATTACTTGATACTTTAATTTCCGCACCACGTTTAGTATGGAAAATCATTTCCTCTGTTTTAGCCTGTGAAATGAGTTTATCAATTGCATTATTAATACTCGCTTCAATCGGTGCTGATACATTATTTTGCTTAGTATCAATTTCTATTTGAGCATCTTCACAAATCTCTTTAAATACACCTGCTTTTACATCATAGCTTAACTGCCCATTATCATCCGTTTCAGCACGAATACCTTCTACAAAATCTTCATAACTAAAGCTCTGATGAAAGGTCACAAACTTAATGCGTCCTTCATTTTTATATTTATCAAACAACCCTTTTAGGTTTGTTCTCCCATCGAGTTGTTTTTCTAGTTTTTCAATTTCTATTAAATCTCTGCCTTCTAAAATTGCTAAAGCATGGGTAATGGTATTGTATGTTTTCCCAGTACCTGCAGCACCAAAAAGAATACGGTTTAAAGGTTGTTGAGTCATGACGTCTTCCAGTGATTCTTTAGCTTGCTGTTTCTTTTGTTTATTATCCAAATAGCCTTTTCTGACCATTACAAAAAGTTGTTCCACATATGGGAAAAATGAGTGTGTACCCTGACTAACCAACAAAATTGGTAAAAATTCTAGTAATGGTTTCCGTGCATACTCTTCATATCCAATACGCTTAATATTCGTTTCAGTCACGATAGGAATAATTAAAGGGTTATTGAAATCCTGATATAAGAAAGCAATCATCCATTTCAATGGTTTAGGGAACTGGATTTGATCAATTGCGTTTAAATCACGCTTCTGCACAGCATCAACAATATCGAGTATTTCTTGTTTAAGAGTTTTAAATGCTAACTCTACATCATCACCTAGTCGTTTATGCCATGAATACGGCTTCACATTATGATATTTATCATCCTTTCCTAAATTAACAGGCTCCCAAACATCAAAATAATTAGCAAAGGTTGGCTCACCTTGAGTGGGATCAAAACTGTCGATTTGAGCAATAAAACAATTGATATTTTTTGCTTGATGATAATCTTCGATGCTTAGCTGTGCTAATCGCTCAGCAGGCCAGTTCGTTAAGAATAGATTAACTTTACGTTCAAGTGCTGTGGTCTGATCATCACTTTGCTCATACCAATCACAAAGCTTTTCTAACTCGTCAAGGGTGCTCACAATAATTAAATATGCTTTATTACCCAGCATCAATGATTTAGCATGTGTAGACAAATGTTGATTCCGAGTATCGGCTTCTGAATAGACTTTTTTAATTGGTAATTTAAGTTCTATCGGTGGTTCTGCATCACAGAAAATTACAGGCTTTTTTATTTTTGGGTCTAATGCTAGCTCTCGACCTAAATCTGTCTTAAACGCGGCTATATGTGTCGTACCCGAATAAGTATTCGGATATCTATCCTTGAGATAATCAATAGCATTGTTCGCACTAAAATTAGTCGCTACTTTCTCAGCATAAATGTCCCACAAGAACATATTTAGCCAAAAGATATCTGTTTGACCTGATTCAAGCTCTGCCTTTAATGTCTCTCTAATTTTCTGAACTAAATATACGTTCTTTACATACCAACTTTTCTCTTTGACTTCTTGAGGAAAATCTATGATTTGGTGAGTTGTTACATATTCAATAAATTGATGAAATTTATTTCGATCAACAATTGTTGAAACATCTAAAGTACATGAAGCACATGCTCGATTGAATAATAAAGGTCGCTGAGTACTCCCCAATTCCGTAAGTAATCGACCACCATAACTATTCAACGCTTGATATGTCTCTTCATTCGGCTGTTGAATAAGTTTTTCTACAACATTAAGAAATTCCACATCTTGAATTAGCTTATCAAATACTCCGTTTGCGAGATTTGACTGTCCTTTAGATGCAACCCCATTTGCATCATTTTTCAGAAGCTCACTTAAAAATTCAAAATCATTTGTGGCCGTTAACTTATAACCATTATTGAGCTTTTTCTTTATTTCCTGAACTTTATCGAAGGTATTTTCATAATCTTTACGCCATCCTTTTCCATCACCCGACTCAAGATAATCATTTAACCACTGTTTTAATATCGTTTTATTCACAACACTCTCATTTCTTTAAATTTATTTAATACGACAAGAAACGCACTCATCCCCACGAGTGCGTTTTTGTTTATGCGTTTTTCTTTGCCCGTGTTTTTTTCACAGGCTTACTCGCTTCCCGTTCCGCCTGTATTTTAGCAAGCAAGCTTTCCGCACTGTTTACCCCAGTGATAAGGTCTTGATGCTGTTCACGCCATTCGGCAGTCAGTTCACCGCTAAAAGCTTTGGCTAAAATTGCTTGAGTTAGTAGATTCGCTCGTTTTTTTGCTAATGAAACTAATTCTTCAGTCCTTGAAGCAGATTTTATAAAACTCTTTAACAAAGTTACTATTTGCATTTGTTCACTTTCGGGAGGTAGCTTTAGCTTATATGTTTTAATATCTTTAATATTTAGATGCTTAATCAATGTACCTGTATCAAGAGTATCTACATAGCTTCTAAATTGTGGTGATTTAAAAACATAGAATAAATAAGATCTTACATCATAATTTAGTTTAGATTCGAAAGAAGATATTCGCTGATTCAATAAAATATCTTCATCTGCTTTTTCAAGAATACATACTCTACCTAAAAACTCATCTGCGAGTGATTGAGCTGTTAAGTTCATCAAAAGCGCACCTTCTTTTAATAGAAGTTCTGATCGTTTTTCTTTCCAAACCGTAGGTAAATAGATAGTATTTTTATCAGTCCACTTGACCTTACCTGACACATGTAAATTACCAGGTCTCAATAACTTTATACCCTGTGCTGAATAATCTGAACTCGGAAAAGATTTTCCATTCACAATATTAACTAAATCATTTACCGTAACTTCAGTCCAATTACTAACATCTGCTTCCGTCAACTTACCACTCACCGCATCCGCCAAAACCGATTGACGGAATTTTTTAAGAATGGCAGGAATGGCATCTAAACGGGCTTTAATCTGCTCCACTTGCGCAAGCATCACATCAAGCTGACGAACGATTTCTTGTTGTTCGGCTAATGGTGGCAATGGAATCGGCGCTTCAGAAAACCGCCCCTTATTTACAATGGCAATCGTTGTTGCTGAAGACTCTCTTTCAAGCCAATTCTTTAAAGTTAAACAATAATAATAAGTATATTTATAATTAATAAATTCTTTAAAGGGCACAATTGAATTAATCTGCTGGTTAGTCGCAGATACCTTTGTATTTATACCAACCTTACCCATGTTACCAATACATGTCACCATAATTGAGTTTACAGGTAGATTAGGTAAAGCCTCTAATGCTTGTGGGCTAATATGAGTTGATGTATGAAAAATATACCCCCCATTAGCGAGGTCACCCGGCTTAATAAATGGAATATCTCCTTCAAAATTAGTGGCATCTTTAGATGAAGGCGTCTTTCCTGTAAAAATATTTCCAATATCTTTTAATTGTAGGGACAACCACTCAACAGGCAAATTATCTAAACTCATGCCTGTTCCTCAGCATTCAAACCCAACGCATCAGCCAAAAAAAGTTTTTGTGTATTGGCTTCATCAGTTTGACCTAATGCCTTCATCAAGGCATCTAATTCAACCAAAGCTTGTGTTAGTTCAGACATGGCTTCACTTGCCAACACATGCGGTTCAGGTAAGTTTGCAGCATCCACGGCGTCATTGTCTTTTAACCATGAAATATCTAAAGAATCACCCTTTTGTTCTTTAATCCATTCACGGCTAAACTTACGCCAACGGCTATTCTCCAGCGTTTGCTCTTGGCTTTCTTCTGTAAGTGACCATTCACCCTCAGTACGTGGTGAAAGACCTTTCGCATCAGCACCATAGATAACTTCAAAGCCTTTTAAATGGCTTTCGGTAAATGGCGTACGCTTACCAAAACTTGGCATGTTGGTCCTTAGGTCATATACCCACACATCTTGAGTACAGCCCTGCTTTTGCATCGGGTCTGCTTCTGTCCCTTTAGTAAAGAACAGTACATTGGTTTTTACACCAGCTGCGTAAAAAATACCTGTCGGCAAACGCAAAATCGTATGCACATTGCATTTATTCATCAGGTCTTGACGAATCGCGGTACCTTGTCCTGCTTCAAACAGTACGTTATCTGGTAATACAACTGCGGCACGACCACCTGGTTTTAAGTTTAAATAAATATGTTGTAGAAATGCCAATTGCTTGTTTGACGTATCAAAAGGCAAATCTTGACGTGTAATACTTGCTTCACCACCTTTCGATGTACCAAATGGAGGATTGGCTAAAATTACATCTGAAACAGGTAAATCAAAGCCAGTAGAACCTAATGAGTTACCTAATTTAATTGCACCCTGTTCTCCGCCTATATCATGCAGTAAGCAGTTCATCTGTGCCAAACGGCGCGTATTCGGCACCAGTTCTACACCAACAAAAGCACGAGTTTCTTGAAATTTCTTTTGATCTAAATTTAAATCAAACAAATCATCTGTTTCAGACTTAATAAATGCATCAGCAGCAATCAAGAAACCTGCTGTACCACAAGCTGGATCTTGAATCACCTCACCCGCTTTCGGCTGCATACAGCGAACAATCGAATTAATTAGAGGACGCGGCGTAAAATACTGTCCTGCACCTGACTTGGTTTCAGTGGCATTTTTTTCTAATAAACCTTCGTACAGATCACCCAAACCATCAGCTTTGATGCTAAACCAATCTAACTTATCAAACTCTTTAATGAGCTGAGCCAAATGTCGTGGCTCACGTAAACGCGTCTGTGCGTTGTTATAAATAGATGCAATCAACTCGTGCTGACTTTGTGAAAGCTCAAGTAACATCTCTTTATAAAACACGAGTAAATCATTTGCCTGATTCACACGCTTACGCAGTTCCGCCCAACGATATTCATCTGGATAAATGTTTGCCAGCGTTGAATCTTGATGATCAAGTTCATCCACCATTTTGACAAATAGCAACATAACTAGCTCTGAAACATAATCACTGTAATTGATGCCATCGTCTTTTAAGACATCACATAGGTTCCAAAGTTTTTGAACAATATCATTTTGCGTCATGCTTACTACTGCTTCTATAAAAAGTTAAATTTAGGCTTCAGGCATTGTAGGGTTTAAGAGGCTTTCCAGAAACTATCCACAATGTATTTGGATATTTTTTCAGCATCATCATCCAGTACCTTATTCAGCATCTCGATCCCGCCTTGTGATGAGAAACGCTCACGTATACTGTCTTTATCAACCACTAACTCAGTAGCAATAAATTGAGCCAAGCGACGTAACCATTTTTCCTGTTCAGGATTCCATGCTTTGAGTTTAAGTATTTTTCTCAGACCAACTTCCACACGCTGCTCAAACGGCATAAGGTCTTCACCAATCGCTGAACGGCGGATCAAGGCAATAATCTGCGCAGCATATGAATGATTTGTCTCATTATTACCAAGCTCTTTACTTAATTTAGCACGGGTAAATCCAGCTTGTGTAAGCGTTGCTTCAACTTGCTTTAATTCATCACGAGTCAAATCAGATGGGCGTGTCACTACAGCTTTCATTGCAGCATTATTATTGACAGATTGATTCACAAAATTTTGGAATTGCTGCAAATAATCCTCTAAAGGTTTGTAGTTAGGGTCTTGACCTGCATAGATCATGCTATCTTTCTCAAAAGAGATGATCTGCATTTCTGCTAATCTAAACTCTTCACGAACATTCTCTAAAATACCATTTAAAGTTTTGCCATGTTCTTTTAACCATGTCGCTGCCTTTTCTACACCCATTTTGTGCAGCTCTTTTGGTAAATCTTTAGATTCCCACTTCCATAACTGCTGAACTTGTTCCAAGCTGTCTTTGAGATTCGTTAGGCGCGGATCATTTTTATATTTTTCAGCTTTAACCAAAACACGCATAGCCTTCTGACAAATTTGATCTAACATCACATCTGCTTGGCTACGCTGATTTAAAGTATCAGCAATGACTGTTGATGCAGCTTTACGTGTAGTGTCATCTTCAAATTCTTTAAATAACTCTGCCAATGTAATATTCGGGTTCACCGATATCATTTTCATGCTATTTACATTATCTAGGTCTTTAAATACATCTACTGCATCATAAACACGGAAATGCGTCTTACCAATCTTGTCAGCTCGACGTGTTCCTCGCCCTAACATCTGCTCAAACAATACGCGCGAACGGACTTTACGTAAAAAGATTAAATTGCAGATATTAGGTACATCAATCCCTGTTGTTAATAAATCAACGGTAATTGCAATATTTGGGAAATCCTGTTTTTTGTAAGATTCAAGCACTTCCTTGACCGCAGGTGTTTTCCCTGTAATCTTACGCACCATTTTTTCATCATACTTCTCGTATTTTTCCGCATAATATTGATCGAGCAATTTTTTTACTTTATCTGCATGTGTATCAGTCACACAGAAAATTAAAGTCTTCTCAACACTAAATGGATTAATATCTTTTACTATCTGCTGACAAATCACTTCATTAAAGCTATCTAGCAATAAACTTCTATTGAAATCCGCCACATCAAAAGACAAGTCATCCGGCAAGGTATACAACTCTTCTTTCTTCGTGACTGTTTTATAAATTTGGACTGAGGATCCTTTCGTATAATTTAGACCCAATGTGCCCAATGCTGTTTTATATACAACCGGTGTGTCATAGTTGACTAAATAACCATCTGCAACTGCTTGTGTATAGGTATAATTAAAAATAGGTTCTTCAAAGATATCGACAGTGTGCAATGCTGGTGTTGCAGTTAAAGCCACTAAATGTGCATCGAAATAATCAAGTACTCGACGATATGTCGACAAATATTTTTCTTGATCCCATACAGCTTCTTCACCTTCAGTCATTTCACGGTCTAAGGTATAGCCACGATGTGCTTCGTCCACAATAATGCAATCAAAAGCATCTATCGGTACATATTCATCTGCATTAAAAATTCGATGAACAAGGCTCTGTACAGTCGCAACCTGAATAGTCACTGAATCATGCAAGTTTAATTCAGCGGAATTTTTTGTATCGCTAAAACTTGAAAACAGGGTGATACTTCCATGAATCACTTCAGTTGTAAAAGCCTCTGTGGCTTGCTCCGCAAGTGAATTACGATCCACTAAAAACAGAATACTTTTGAAACGCCCAGATGTGATTAAGCGGTACATCAAGCCCGTGGCTAAACGTGTTTTGCCTGTCCCAGTTGCCATTGCGACAAGGTGCTTACGAATGCCTTTTGCAATATTATTTTCAACCGCTTTGATTGCATCGCACTGATAAGGTCGATCATTAAACGGTAAAATTGCAGTATTTTTGAGATTTTCGTCAGCTCGCTCTTCTGGGAAACGCATCCAGTGAATTAACGTTTCCGCACGATGAAAACCTTGTAAAGCACGTCGTAAATTACGGCCACGCCTAACGTCTCTAAACCAAATTCCAGTCTGTTCAAATAATCGTTTATTGGTTGCGCGCCCATTGCACGAATAAACAAATGGAATATGGTAGCTTAGGCCATTTATCATCCATGGTCCAAAATGCTCTGCTTTTTGATCTAACTCCTTCAAATCCTGTGTATCAAAGGCTTGTGCATAAAACTCTGCTTGTTCAATTGCACCATATGGATTGATATTGCGACGTTTTGCTTCAACTACAGCCACAGGAGTCAGACCTTGAAACAACACATAATCTGCCTGACCTTTTTTTCCATTTAACTCTAGAGGATATTCAGCAATCGCCATATTTCGCCCAAGCAGTGGGCGTGTACCTTTGCTATATCTATAATTTTCAGTATCCGCGATCCAACCAGCATCTTGAAGCTGCTGATCAATCAATTTACGAGTTTGTGCTTCAGTAAGGTCGAAAGATTGGCTCGCAATTTTTGCTGCTTGTACCAATGCAGGTTGACCCGACACTCCAATCACTGTTGGATTTTGATCAAATTTAGCCTGTAATACTTTCACTTGCTGCTCTAAATCAGCAATGATAGAAGCTGAACGTTGTTGCTCAGTTTGAGTTAAAGACAATAATTGCTGATTTGCTTGTGTAAGCTCCTCAACTTTTGCTTTGTATTCCTGATAAATTGAAGCATTATTTTTGGTTGTTTTTAGCTGTTCATTTAAAGCAAAGACTTCTGCTTTTAACGCTTCAACATGTAGTGATGGATCCTGTGGTGCTTGATATTTAGGAAAATCTTTTTCAACTTTCTTGAGCGTTCTATATAACCACTTAGCAACCTCATAACTTAGCATTAAAGCGTCTAAGGCATCTTTATGGCATGCAGTGACTTCATGTGCCCCTGTATTGCCTAACTTGCGTATGCGATGGAAAGCTGAACGAACATCTTGATCCAACTTTAACTTTTCTGAAACTTGATTAATAATTTCAAAATTATTCCAGTTGGGTTCAATCACAAGTTGTGAATTAATCGCCAATTGACGCATTAAGTTTTCGCCAAACTGGCGCACCTTCACCAAAGTTGCATTTGGATCGGCATAATAATATTGCTCTGCAAGGGTCAACACATCAAATAGTAACGGGCTAATTTCTTTTAAAAAAAGAAACTGGCTAAAAGATTGCTCTAAATTTCCCTGTTGCATATACCCTCTTTATCAAAAGCTAATTTATTATTAATTAGAATGAATACTATCCTAATCTTATGTTTTGATTCATTAAAATTGCCAATTATTGTTTAATTTTAAATCAATTTAAGACTTAAGTTGCTACTCTTGCTCAGAAAGGCCAGAAGGAATATCCATTTTCACGTCCCTGAGCATATGCCCACTCCGCAACCTTATGCGACCGTTCTATATCTGTTAGAAATCCCAATACAGAAATTCGATCCACAATAATCAAATCCTGTTCTTCATTCCGTTCTTTCCACTTACGCAAAAACTCATCTGAAGCCAACAAATTACTTTTCTTAGAATTACAGCTTGAATCCGCCAAGACAAAATTATGCCCCGTGTCCGATGGATACATTGACCAAGGAATGAAATGATCAACTGCATAATTACCTTTTTTCATTGGCTTATTACAGTAGAAGCATTTACAGTCCTGTAGCTCGACCAACACATTCGCAACTGCATTCAACTGGTTTCGGCTCGGTTCAAACATGAATTGTTCAAGGTTCGGTAATTGATTCAAAATTTGTGCATTACTGCTGTTCTTTCGGATGTAATCAATCCACCGTTTCTGACAAAGCTCTTCAATAATCTCGCTAAATTGGCGTAAGCAATACATCACTTGGGGTAAAAGAATGAGTTTCTTTCCGCACTGATTAAGCTGAAATATAAACTCAAAATTTTGACCATTGATGTTTTGCAGATAACGGACAGGCATTTCTCTCACAGTGCGAGCCACATCTTTAACTAACTTCAGCCACACCAATGGATCTCGTCTTAATAATCCAAGAGATGAGTAGCTTTGCCTTAAGGCAATAATGCGATTCAATATGGCTGCTTGCTTGCCATTGTTTTGATTTAGGATCAGCTGACCTTCATCATTAAACACATACGGTACAGCCTGCTTCCAATACAACTCGATAAACTTTTCAGCAATATCTGTATATTCAAGGACTAAGCTTTCACCTGTATCCTCACCTTTCTCAATCGCCAATCGACTAAGACTAATCAGTAACGCAAATTTATAAGTACTGCTAAAACTGCCAGATTGTAAAATTAGCTGGATATTTTTAAGAAATTTCAATTGCGCTTGCGCCGTAGGAATAAAATCAGGCATGTTTTTTCCATAGTACATTCAGCCATTCTTCATCACGATCTGGACGTTTATCTATCGTAATCCATTGTTGTAACAGTAAAGCTTGATCGATCTGCTTAAGTAGTTCCTGCGCTTGCTGCTCATTTAGATCAGTAAAGCTACGCCCGTCTTTCTCACGGTCTGTCTTGCCATATTTAAAAGACATGTAACACACACCATTTGGCTTTAGTGCTTTGAATATGTGCCCCATCACTTCAGGCAAAAAATCTCTGTCACAGTGTAAAAGAGAAGCACAAGCCCAAATACCATCGTACTTCTCACTCTCATTTAATTCATAAAAACTTTGTTGACGTACTTCAATGCCGGTCAGCTCCTTGGCCTTTTTAACCAGCTCGGCAGAATAATCTATTGCTTCAACTTGATAGCCTTTATCTTTAAAAGCCAGAGTATCTCGTCCTGAACCACAGCCAACGTCAAGAATCCGAGCACCTTCAGGCAACTCAGCTAAAAATGGCTGATATAGGCTTTCCATATCCACGTCAAACGTTAAAGCTATAAATTCTTCTGCATGCTTATTATAGTAGTCTATTGTTTTCATTACGGACACTTAGGCTAAAAGACATTTTTCAGTCTACAAGAAAACAAAAAAATAAGGGAGCTAAGAGCATCCCTTATTCTCGACTCGCCAACTTACGTTCAATCCATTGATGGATCTCATAAGCTGACCAGCCGATACGATTTTGAGTAATTTTAACTTTCTTTGGAAAGGTTGGATCATAATAGGGGGAGTTTTCATCCATCATTTCATAGATAGTAGAACGGCCCACACCAACGAACTCCACAACCTGCTTAATGCTAATCAGCTGCTGCATCTGAAATGTCTGACCTGTAAATGCATTCATGTTTATTTCCTCATCTCATGTTGACGAGCTCCTCGCTCATGAGATACGGCACATCTGTGTGTTTTTACCTGCCGACTTAATTCAATGCAGTCACTGCTCCCTTTAACTCCTGCTGTATATCAAATGCATTGGTTTCATTACTTTTCGGCTGCTGTTGTTCATCCGAATAAAACTCTTCAACCACCTCCAATCCCTCCTCTCCATCCATCTCAAATTGCGCATTGGCAAAGCCTTGTCTGGCGATATGGTCCAAAGCCTCCTGATAGAACCCCGCCTGTTTACTTTGCTCATCAATTTGCTTTGCCATGACAATCGCTTCATTCAAGCTAATACCATCCTTCAAAGTTAAATCCACGTAATACACCGGCTGTCGATAACTCTGAGTTGTACTTTTACCTCTTAGCGTCAACTGCAATGGCAGACATGAAAGCAAGCCATTCGAAGCCGCATGGTAATAACTCAGCCGAGCAGCCAAGGTGCGGATACTATTGAAGCCCGCTGTCCTGAAAATGAAGGTGCCAAATTCATCAGACTCATCTAAGTTCACATGCAATCGTCCATAAGGTTTGCAGTTGCCGCCCTGAGCCAATGGACATATATCTGGCGAGGGACATGGCAGTTTCTCTATCCCTTGCTGTGTTCGCCTTTGACAGGTTTCACCATTTCCCATACACACAGGTCGACCCGTTTGCCGGTCAAACATGGTGTACTCTGCTCTTAAGTTCAGATCAGGATCATTGAAGATCATACGGACAGGAATCGTCCGCAGCTTTTGATTTGGCACATTGACCCGCAGCTGCTCATCTAGCGGATGCTTAATCCATCCTTCTTTGTTCTGAATTTGGGAGGTTATGGTGAATTGGTCGTCTTTTTCAGGCAGACGTTTTCCGTTCTTTTCCACTACCCGCCCAATGCTGATTCGTCCAAGCATTGGCGGCGTGATTGCTAAACCTTTAATCATGCTGTTTTCCTCTTTCTGCATTTTTATACAAAACGGCCAAATCTATAGAGCACCCGCCCTTTAGCCGATTAATTTAAAATTAATAAAAACAAGACACACCAATGGCCACGGGGGAATATGTTGTGCATCGGTCTTTTGATCTGGCAAAGCTGTCCAATGCCCTGTTCTTTTTGAGAATGGGGCGAAGGGGCTGCTTTGCCGATTTTTTATGCTGGCCTGTCTGAAAGCGACGAATCTAAATAAATGTTGAAGCGCCTGCTTCCAGCTCTATACAATGGGTAAAGCTCAATCAAATCGGGTTGATGCTTCAAGACAGCTTGTGTATTCAAACCAACACTATCTTTGGCTTTCTTCCACACCACTGAACCACGGCTGAATACTGCACGCTCAGCATCCTTCATCATCATCTGAATCTGATGCTTAAGTTCATCAAATCGCTCCTGCTTATGCTGAATCTCTTCTTTCAGTTTGATCAACTTATCAAACATGAGATTGGCGGTTTCATTCTGTGATAGATCTTCAACTGTCAGTGGGACATGACTTGGATATAGCCTTTGGATTGCTTCCGCTGCCGATGCACTTGCATCGACCGATGGCGGTGTATCGTTTTCCACACATTCCCAGAAATAACGTTCTGCATTGATGATGTGCTCAATCACTGATTCAGATCGTGTGACCTTAAAGATTTTGGTTTCATGTCCACAGAGCAATACACAAACATGGGCTGCCAGTTTTCCTGTCACAGCCAATTGATGCTGCACCTGACACAATACATATAGCGGTACACCATCTCGCCATAATTTGGCTCCATGCTCCCCTGCAGTTTTACATTCAAGAATTTGCACTTCCTCATTGCCAACAACGGAGTAATCCAAGTTTGCCAACATAAAGTGCTTGTCAGGATCCGGATGCTGTAGAACAGCATTCACACGGCGGACCTTGGAATTGGTGTGCATGCTGTAATACTCAGCGACTAAGGGTTCCAGTTGCTTGCCCCAATACAGTGGTGCAAGACCCGAGCTCTCATCTTCAATCGACTGCGTCTGACGGCCTGTTTTGATCAGCCATAGTTCAAGCATCGACATGTAGGGGTTTAAACCGCATGCTGTTGCAGCATCACTGCTGCCAATACCTTGTTTACGGACTTCAAGCCAATCCTGATAGGCCATATCTTTGGTACTGACCAAACGTTTGGCTGTATTGGAACGCTTAGCTGTGATTAAGGGATTTATTGTTGGTTGTGGAGCTTTCTGGTGTGTTATTGGGATCATTTGATTCATTGCGACATCCTTATAAATATAGATTTCTGTAAATATTGAACGGCATAAAAAAACCATACCCAGCTTCATGCTGGGTATGGTTGATATGAGGTGGAAAGTATTTAGTTAGATATGGCTTAGGCTAAATGTATCTCAGGCAAGCAATGCCAAAGCTTGCTCTAAGCCTCTTTGTTTCAGACTTGCACCTGCACCAAACCATGCTGAGTCGAGACGATGATCTGTACTCATGGCACGACGTTCATGATCAACAAATTCCGTGATCGAACAGAGTAAGCCATAAGCCGTATCCTTAGCCGATGAAAGATCTGCTCCTCGTCCCTGACCATTAAACATGTCGAGTGCTTTAGTCATCGCTCTTCCATTTGGTTCAGTTTTGTTTTGCTGTGGTGGGTTGCTTGCCACCTGACGGTAGAACTGAATAATGTTCTCCTCAGGATCTGCAATAGACATGGTGCTGTTATTGAAGACTGCATCAAAGTAAGCTTTGGCTTCCTGCTGACTCACTTTACGCTGGCTTAATTGTTTCATTTCATACATGTGATCATCCCATGCACGCACTGAAACACCCAACTGCTGTTTCACTTTCTCTGCATCGAACTTGGTGCTGTGCGGTACTTTGACCACACCTGAACTTGCAGTTGCGCCTTTCAAAGCAATCGCAAGCGTGTTATTGCACACGACACGGATACTGGTAAATTGCGCTGTTGTTGCCAAAGTTCCATCGCAGGCCGACGCAAGCAAGATATAGCCATTACTTACATCCTTGCCTTTCAACGCTGTACTTTGACCTGTACGCGCCAATGCCCAGAACTTCTTACCGCCCTTCAAGACACCTGCTGTTTCAAGCTCGAAGCCTGATTGTTCTGTTAGATCACGATAGAACTCCAAAATCTCTTTTGGTTGAACTTCCTGATAACGCTGACTAACCACAGATAACGGTGCATGGGTATCTGAGCGATACAGCACGCGCTGTTCTTCAAATGGCATGATAATGCTTTGACCTCGCTCATTCTGAGCCATATAACTGACATCAGATGTTTCAATACGCCAATCCATTCCTGCCTGCTGCGCCCAAACTTCCAGAGGTTGATTGGGACTCAGCTGATTCCCTAAGCCATGCCAAGGCGTTTCACCTACATAGGCGATTTGTTCAATTTGATGGGCCATTGATTCGATCTCCTATGCTAGCTCAGCGAAAGTTCTGCTGACATTGGTTACAGCGGTAATAGGTCATCGTGACAGGCTTTTTCGGCTCTTCAAATACACTACTGAATAAACCACCAATGACTGCACCTGCTAGCCCACCAAGTAACGGTGATACAGGCAAAGGTAAGCTCTTTGAGATGGATGCACCAATGGTGGCAAACGATGCAGATGCTGCAAGACCTGATGATTCAGTTCCATTCACTTGTTGATTCACCACTTGGATGACTTGATCGGATAGGCAGTAAGGACAAGTTAAACTCATAAGATATACCTCAAAAATGAAAAAAGGCTTACCGCATGGCAAGCCTCTGATTTGAATGTCAGGGGGAAATAAACATTCTTCGTTCATGTTAATGATGTATATCTATGATTTTTTGGAATCCCGTTATCTGCGCCCTGAGCCACCTTTACTAAACTTCCGCATGCCCTTCAAAGGAGCTCTTAAGTATTGATCATCTTTATCAGGATCAGCTAAATAACCTATTGCTTTTAACGCGTTCCCTACCTCTTTAGAGTTACGCCTTTCAATCATTCCAATACCTAACTGATTCAAACCCCAATAATACTTTTTATGCTCAGCTTGATTGCAGTTATAAAACTGTCCACACCCTCCTGTAATTTTATCTTTCCACAATTCACCAATGCACTGCCCTAAGTAAGAATCTCGATTACGTGTTAGCGGCAGTGTAAAAATGACCCCCTAATGGCATTTAAAAACTGACCCCCTTGGTTAATATAGCGGTCATTTTGGACTGCTCAACATGTTAACTTTGGAGCAAGCAGTGACAATCCAAATACTT
>NZ_VPAO01000031.1:0-3316 GCF_013419235.1 Acinetobacter sp. YH12098 | reverse complement strand
TCCAGATTTAAATCCAATAGAAAATATGTGGTCACGAGTCAAGGCGATTCGAACTAAGTTTAGAGTTAAAGATATTGATAAATTATTTAAAGATTACTGTAATGATTTATTTGGTATTTAGCTATAGTTGTGTTCAATCAAGTAACATCAAAAAGTCGGGAAATTATGACTAGTCATTCATCGGTATTATTGTGACTTGCATCACACAAATAAGTGTTTGTTATTACTTGTATAAAGATGGATCTAAAATCTGAGCCTATTGATAAAAATAATACAATATTCAAGTAATTGTGCAAAATAAATACAAAGCGTGATATAACGCACACAATTAAAAATTCGTTTTTAATGAGTTGTAATTAAAGAAATTATTAAGCACCAACAATTCATTACAAAACTAAAAACATAAAAACGGCCCTAATACAAATAAATGAGGTTTTACCCATGCCGCAAATTTCTGTCATTTCTAAAGAAAGTCATAAAGTTTTGGATCAAGTTGAATCCAATCAAGTGGGGCTTATCGAAAATTCTGTCATCGTCGTCAAAATCCCGAAAGAAGATGTTGCTTCAATTACAAAGAATGGTGTTGACGCAATAATCACCTTAAAAAATGGGGAAGTGATTACTGTACAAAACTATTTTAGTGAGGTGACACCAGATAATAGTTTGGTGTTTGAGGATGAAGACGGCACATTGTATTGGGCAAAATTTACAACAGCCAATGGTGATATTGCGGATGTTATTCAGTATCAACCTTTAGATGAAATTGAACCGCTGCTTTATAACGATTCTTTGACAGGTGTAATTTTACCGTGGATTGCGGGAGCAGGTGGCGCTGGTTTATTGGGTGCAGCTATTGGTGGTGGATCTGATTCTTCTGGTGGTTCTAAGGATACGACTAAACCGGACGCGCCTAAAGATGTGGTGATCACCGATGATGGTGAGCACGTCACAGGTAAAGGTGAGCCGGGTACTACGGTAGAGGTGAAAGATCAAGATGGCAAAGTCATTGGCACAGGCACAGTGGATTCATCAGGTAATTTTGATGTTGAACTTAAAGATCCATTAACCAATGGTGAAACCGTTGATGTCACTGTGACAGATAAAGCAGGCAATGAGTCAGAACCAACAGAAGCTACTGCAAAAGACACGACCAAACCTGATGCGCCTAAAGATGTGGTGATTACTGATGATGGTGAACATGTCACAGGTAAAGGTGAGCCGGGTACTATTGTAGAAGTGAAAGATCAAGACGGCAAAATCATTGGCACAGGTACAGTGGATTCATCAGGGAATTTTGATGTTGAACTTAAAGATCCATTAACCAATGGTGAAACTGTTGATGTGACTGTGACAGATAAAGCAGGCAATGAGTCAGAACCAACAGAAGCTACTGCAAAAGATACGACCAAACCTGATGCACCTAAAGATGTGGTGGTTACCGATGATGGTGAGCACGCCACAGGTAAAGGCGAGCCGGGTACTATTGTAGAAGTGAAAGATCAAGACGGCAAAATCATTGGCACAGGTACAGTGGATTCATCAGGGAATTTTGATGTTGAACTTAAAGATCCATTAACCAATGGTGAAACTGTTGATGTTACTGTGACAGATAAAGCAGGCAATGAGTCAGAACCGACAGAAGCGACTGCAAAAGACACCACCAAACCTGATGCGCCTAATGCAACTTTAAATGCAGACGGCACAGTAGTAACGGGTAAAACTGAGCCAGGCGCAAAAGTTGAAGTTCGTGATGAAAATGGCAAATTAATTGGTTCAGGAACTGCAAACAGCCTCGGTGAATTTGAAATCCCTGTATCGCCTGCAGTGACTGATGGTGAAACTGCCAAAGTGACAGCAAAAGATGCCGCAGGAAATACTTCTGATCCAACAACCGTGATTGGTGCAAAAGATACGATTAATCCTGAAATATCTATTGAAGATACAACTTTAACTCAGGATTCAATGCCTACATTTAAAGGTAAAACAGAAGTTGGCACTGACGTTAGCGTTGTTATCAGAGATAATAATGGAAAAATTGTTGATCAAGGCGAAGCTAAGGTCATCGGTGATCAGTGGAGTTATCGTGCTGATAAAACCCTGATTGATGGAGAATACTCAGTTGAGGCCATTGCTACAGATGCTGCTGGTAATACAGGTCGTGCCACAGACACATCATTTACAATAGATGCTACAGCACCAATTGTCACGATTGACGATTTTAAAGAACCTAATTTTACAGGTACTGTGAATGAAGATGCGAATCTTCAAGTCCAAGTACAAGATTCAAATGGCAAGGATATTGCTGGTACGACAACGGTAAAAGATGGTGCTTGGACATTTATTCCAGATTCACCTGTTGCCGAAGCTGATTATACAGTGACTGTGACCGCAACTGATGCTGCGGGTAATCAACAGACAGCAATCGGAACGGTTAATACCACTTTACCGACGGTTGATATTGACGATTTATTTGGTACATCGAATTTTGCTGCAGCCTTTTCTCGTGTAAGCACATTAAGCGTGCCTGCAAACGTTCCGCAGACCAATCAAACGAAGCCAACATTCTCTGGAACTTCAACCAAAAGTGTAGAAGTGACGGTTTACCTGCGTGATGCCAATAATAAAGTTATCGATTCAGGACTAGCGAAACTAGACACCGCTACAGGTAAATGGACTTATACGCCTGCGAATGAATTGCTCGAAGGCTATTATGTGCTTGAAGCTGTATCAAAAGATGCAGCCGGTAATATCAGTAGCCCAGCATCTAAAACCTTCGTGATTGATATCACTGATCCAGTAATTGAAATCCAAAATGCAGTACTCACCAATGATGTAACTCCTGATGTAAAAGGCAAAACTGAAATTGGTTCTACCGTGATGGTTACAGTTAAAACGCCGAACGGAGATGTTATCGAGACTGGTACCGCGACAGTGGATGCGAAAGGTGATTGGAGCTATAGCGTTAAGGCAAATTTAACGGATGGTGGATATCAAGTTACTGCTAATGCAAAAGACAAAGCTGGCAACATCAGTGATGATGTAAAGACCCAAGTGACTGTTGATAGTTCAGCACCAAAAGCAACAATTACGATTGCCGATAATGGCGATGTGAAAATCAGCTTCAGTGAAAAAGTCGTTGGCTTTGATGCTGACGATGTACAGGTCACTGGTGGCAAACTCAAAGACTTGGCACAACAAGCCGATGGTAGTTGGACTGCTAAAGTCGTGGCGAATGGCACAGATGGTAGTGCAGCGACCGTTAAACTCGATATTGCTTCAGGTAGTTATAGTGATGCGGCAGGCAATGCAGGTCAAG
>NZ_VPAO01000009.1:0-79449 GCF_013419235.1 Acinetobacter sp. YH12098 | reverse complement strand
TTAGAGGAATTGCCACAAGATACGATAAGCTAAAACGTAACTATCAAAGCGCTGTTGCTTTAGCTTGTATATTTATATGGTTGCCTCTTTAGCTCAATTTATCGGCTGTAAATGTCAACACACCCTAATCTATCTTCACATATCTTAGATCTGAATTAAATAGATTCTTTAATCGACAACTTTAATTTTTTCAGTGTTATTCACTATCTAAATACGCCAAAATCATCTTCGACAATTCCACTTTAAGCTGCTGTTCTGTAATTAAAAAACTATTATTGCTCACATAGCGCATCATGGTAAATAAAGTACTGTTAATAATCACAAAAGAGCGATGTTTCAGCGTTTCAAAGTTCCAATGTGAATAATAACGATTAAATAAATACATCCCAACTTCAAAAAAATGCTTTTCCAAAACCTGAGAGGCATCTGAATGACTGTATTGATGCCAATGTTTCAAGATTTCAATGAAGAAGCCGCGATCAGCTTTCAACATATCAAAGCCAAACTGAATACAAAGTGGGATCACCTCATAAATACTGTGCAGCTCTTGCTCCACGACTATATTTTTTAGTGCTAACCCCAATTGTTCTGATTTTCTGAGCAGTAACTCTTCTACGATTTGTTCTTTATTTTCAAAATATTGATAAATTGACCCAACGCTCACGCCAGATTTTTCCGCAATTTTGGGCGTCGTCAGCTCCAGTAAACCTTGTTCTGCAATACACAACTGCGCAGCTTGCAAAATGTTTCCCACGATCATTTTCGCGCGTTGTTGTTGTGGTCTTTTTCTCATTCTATTGCTCTCCAATGCGATAGTGTTATGCGAATTGAATGCGAATAAATATTCATATTAGTGTGGTATGAAACAATAACATTGAAGATCAAAACATGACCACTCACTTCAATACCCGACTGGCTTCATTTCAGGCCACGCAGCAATCTAATCTACTGAGTTTTCTGTTGTCTCATTTGACGGGTCAGGCTGCACAGCCAAATTACGCTCAATATTTTGCCCTCAATAAAGCCTTGCAATGTGGTGATCCACAGATGGAAAAAGTGCTCACGTGGATGATGCAGAACCCTAAACAGCATCGTGAATATTTTGAAATCGCCTTATTTAAAGGTGTCGAGCAGCTCCCCTTTCCTATTCCTGAGCTCGAGCATTTTTTTAAGCATGTTGAACAAACACCGCCTTGGTTAGAGCCAGAAAAAATACAGCAAGCCCTTGAATTCACCCATCGCCTAGGGATTAACAATGGCTTTATATTGCGAGATCTTTCACTCATGGTGGGTTATCTCTTCCCCGGTTTCAATCAGCCGCTCATGCTGACCGGTGCTTTAAATAAACAAGCAGGTACACGTCTGGCTGAAACCACAAAATGGTAGGTAGATATCACTGAAGAACGCGGACTCGAACGTTTGTATGCGGGATTTACATCGACGATTTATGTGCGTTTTATTCATGCTGTGGTACGGCATCAACTCCAAAAAGGTAAAGACTGGGATTTTGCAACGAGGGGGGTGCCGATGAATCAATTTGACTTGGCGATGACCAATCTTGCCTTTAGCAGTGTGGTACTTTTGGGCATTCGCGCTTTAGGGATTTTTCCATCAAAACAAGAGACTGAAAGCTTTTTGCACTTTTGGCGTTATGTGGGTTGGTTGATGGGTATTGATGACAAATGGTTAATTGAAAAAGAATCTGATGGTTGGAAACTGTTGTATTGGATGCAATTTGTACATCCTCAATCTGATGCAAGCAGTATGGCTCTCGGCGCCAGTCTCTCTAAAGAACCTTTTGAACGACAGTACAAATACCTCCGAGCACTTCAGCAAAAACTGGCTTATCGACAACATCTGGAGCTGACACAATTTTTTATTGGCAAAAAACGCATGCATAAATTAGGGCTCAAACCACAGTCCGCCGCATGGTTTGCCTATTATTTATTGGCTAGAAATCTTGTCCTGTATTCAGGCGCTAAGCATGTCCCAAGTTTAAATCAAAAATTACAGCAAAAAGGCCGTGCGATTCAAAAACTCGGTTTAGCACTGTATCAAAGTAAGGCCAAACAACTGGCCAGTATGCACCAATAAAAAAAGCAGAGCGATCGCTCTGCTTTTTAGATGACAAATGTCAGGACTTAGAATTTCATCGAAATACGTGCCCAATAATTGCGACCGATATTATTAAACTGTTGATCAGTCGCTAAACCTGTCCCTGCATCACCCAGTTTATTTAGATGTTCGGTATAAGTTTTATTCAAGAGATTATCCACACCCACAGATACATCTACACCCTCATCAATATGATAAGTACCATTTAAAGACAGTGTGCCAAATCCTGCACTTTCTTTCAGGTCATAACCCACGATATTGCCTTGGTGCGCACTGATACGATTTTGCCCATCAACCACACGCCAGAATGCTCCCAAAGTATAATTATCTTGGATATAACGTAAGTTGATACGTGCTTCTAACGGTGAGATTTGTGGTAATGGCTTGCCATCTGTGGTGTTTTTACCCCACGCATACATTGCGCTGACATCGGCTTGAATATGATCGCTAAATTGATAGCCAATCCCTGCTTCAGCTCCCGCAATGGTGGCATCCACATTTCGGCTATGTGCTTCCATACCCTTCATCATTCCTGATCCAGACTTATAACTTGTTAAAATATAATCTCTCACTAAACCTGCATAAGCCGATACCCAGGAATTCAAAGCGCTATGTTCATGTTGATAACCCATATCTAACTGAAGCGTTTTTTCTGTATCAATATGATTGAATGTATTGTTATGACCATTTCCTGATTTTGGGCTGAATAATTCCCAATAATCTGGCATGCGCTCTACATAGCCTAGACCGATATAGGTTTTACCATTGTCATGTTCAGGGTGCTTATTTTCAAAACGAATAAAAGCACTTGGTAATGTTTCATTCAGCTCCGTGTTATAGCCACTCGCTTTCGAAGCGGCGCGCTCATCTTTCACTTGTACTTGATCGAGACGAAGTCCCGAAACCAACTTATTGTTGTCACTCAATTGATAACTGACTTCTCCAAAACCACCATATGACTGAAACTTCATATCGGGTTCACGTGCTTTGTCTTTATAGCTATTGCGCATCCCTTTGCGAATGCTATGTTCATTGTTCTGTGTGTCAATGCCTGTGACAAAGTCAATCTTATCCCATTCATGTGTCACAGCCATACGTGCATTTAATGTTCTGCGAGCAACATTCGATGCCATTGGCATATTCATCATGCCACTTGGTTGAAACTCACGTAAGCTGAAGTTATCCATGACATGATCATTAAAACTATAGTTGACCTGTGCTTCGATTTTTTTAATCACCTCCGTGACATTCTTTTTCTCGACACGAAGGCCTAAGCTTTCACGGGCAAATTGCGAACCATCCATTGAACGGCCTGCGTATACCGCCTCACCATCGGCTTTACCTCCAGTAAGTTCTACCCATGTATCTTCGTTTGGCGTCCAACCGAGTGCCAAATCTGTATTCCAACGCTCCCAGTCTGACGGCACAGTATTACCATCTCCATCTTGGTAGCTGTCTGCAACAGACCGGCTAGCATTTAAACGGACATATTTATGTTCATCCCCCACGGCCGCTTCGACATTATGATCTAAACGACCATAAGAACCGATCATCACACTGGCTTGACCACGGTAGTTTTTATCAGCATCCAACTGTTCAGGTTTACGTTCAAACAAGACTGTTGCAGCAGAACCTGTATTGGCATATTGAACCGTTTGAGGTCCTTTAATTACTGAAATTCGATCATAACTTTCAGGGGAAATATAAGAAGTTGGTGCATCCATACGACTCGGACACGCCCCTAGATTTTCTGTGCCATCGGTCAAAATTTTAATGCGTGAACCAAACATGCCACGGAAGGTTGGATCTGCATTGGTTCCCCCATTTTTAATAGCACTAAAACCTACAATACTTTTTAAATAATCAGCCCCATCACTGGCAGGTATCGGTTGAATCGGCTGTTTGGGATTGGCACGAACAATCAGGCCATTGGCATCATTCCCCTGATGTGATGTCACCACAATCGGTGCCAAAGTCTGTACCGCATTGGTTTTCGTCATCTCTACGGACATCTCGTCAGCCATCACAGAAGTTGAATAGCAGGCAACACAAATTGCAGCCGCAAGAGGCTGTAGAAAAAATTTAGGCTGAGCCATGTTTATCTCACAAAATACATAAATAAAGGCGTACCTGAGTCCTCAAAGACCCAAGTTAAAAAAAACGTCGGATTTATGCAGCGAGTGGTGGGGCTCGACCTTGCGGAAGTAAAAAGAGTTGTTGAAGAACAAACCAGACATGCTTGAAAGCTTTTTGAAAAGCAATTAAACGAACTTGAATTCGATCAAGCACTTCTTTTACATCAAGTTCAGGGGGCAAAACCAAATTGCCATAGACTGTACAATACTGACATTGATGACTGGCATCATGTTCATGGCCAGTATGATCGACTTGAACTTGCTCAGCGTGAGCGGAAGATGAATGGTGTGAATGTGCGGTATGTTCAGCATGAACATTGGGAAGTAAAAGTGCACGCGTAATGGTTTCGCAGACCGGAGCAACTTGATATTGCTTGGGCAACAATGGCTGTAAAAAAACAGCAATCTGCAAAAAAACGGCTGCAAAGGACAGCAGCACTCCACTACGAAACAATACAAGCAAACCCTAACATTTGTCTGACCCAAGTATAACAAAGCCCAATCGAAATTGGGCTTGTCTCAGGTATTTTTTAACCGCGATCAATTAACGTTTAACTGCGACTTTATCTTTTTGACGTTGGCGAACCAATTTTTCCACTTTGTCACGTGCACGTTGACGTTTCAAAGGCGATAGATAGTCGACGAATAACTTACCATTTAAGTGATCCATTTCATGTTGGATACAAACTGCGAGAAGTCCGTCCGCTTCCACTTCAAATGATTGACCTTCAAGGTTAATTGCCTGAATTTTTACACGTGACGGGCGCTCAACTTTATCGTATATTTGAGGCACTGATAAACAGCCTTCTTCATAGGGCTGCGTCTCTTGCGTCAATGGCGTAATTTTGGGGTTAATAAACACCATGGGTTGATCTTTTTCTTCAGATAAATCCATGACTATCAGCTGAATATGGTGATCTACCTGTGTTGCTGCCAGGCCAATTCCCGGTGCTTCATACATAGTTTCAAACATGTCGGCTGCTAACTGACGAATTTCATCAGTAACTTCTTCGACTGGTTTTGCAATGGTACGAAGACGGGGATCGGGGAAACTTAAAATAGGTAATAAGGCCATACGACGTCCTCACTTATGCCATTGATCAAAAAACAAAATGAAGGAATGCTTCATCAAAAAATTGTGTGTAATATCGTTATTATAACGCAGTTACATACATAATTTTAGGAATTATGATAATGAAAAAGGTTTTGAAGGGCATGCCAACTTTTAGTGCCTTGGGGTTTAAAAAACAATTATTGGCACTTACAGTCTGTGTAAGTGTGGGGATGGGAATGGTCAGTGTTGCAGAAGCTGCCCCTGCTCGTAACGTCAATCCACCATCATTGAAGGCAGGTGCGCCTCAAGTTTATGTGGTGAAAAAAGGCGATACGTTGTGGGATATTTCCAAGCGTTTCTTAAAAAATCCTGTGCGCTGGCCTGAAATCTGGGCGAGCAATAAACACGTGAAAAATCCGCACTGGATTTTCCCAGGTGACCGCCTATTAATGTGTACCTACAATGGCCGCCCAATCATCGGTAAGGATGAAGGTGATGGTTGTGAAGGCATTATTCGTCGCTATACAGGTGGCACTAAACTTCAACCACAAGTTCGTGTTGAATCCCTAAATAGTGCGATTCCTGTTATTCCATTGGAATATATTAAGCAATGGCTTGAGCGCAGCATGATTGTTGCAGCTGATTCTGTGGAAGGCACACCTTACATTTTAGGTACAGCTGATCAACGTGTATTGGCAGCCAAAGGCCAAACAGTTTATGCACGCGGCCAAGGTATGCAAGTTGGTCAACGTTATGCTGTTTACCGTGAAGGCGAACCGTACATCTTTACCGATGCAAATGGCAAAAAATACAACGCAGGTTTAGAACTGACTCAAGTCGCTTCAGGTGTTGCTGTTCGTGGTGAAAATGACATTACCACTTTAGAACTAACCGATACTTATAATGCCGAAGTTCGTCGTGGCGATCGTGTTCTTCCTGAATATGACCCAATGCTGCCAACGCTGTTCTATCCAACCAATGCTGAAAATGTCACTGCTGGCGGTAGTATTGTTCGTGTCATGGGCTCGATTGGTACTGCAGCGGTTCACAGTGTGGTGACGATCGACCGTGGTAGCTTGCAAGGTGTTCAATCTGGTCAAGTCTTTAGCGTGAACCAAAAAGGTGAAATCGTGACTGATCCGAAAACCAAAGAACGTGTTCAACTTCCAGGACAACGTATTGGCAACATCATGGTATTCAAAGCGTTCGATAACTTAAGCTATGCTTATGTACTTGAAAGCGAATTACCAATCAAAGTGGGTGCAACGATTCAGCCGCCACTGATGGATGACTAAGACCAAATCCATAAAAATGAGGCTGTATTTCAGCCTCATTTTTATTATCCAACAACGATATCACTGATAATTTTAAACCATAAAAAGAAGACATATTCAAAGGTCTCATTATGCTCAATTCATTAACTGACTTGCATTTAGATTACATTCGCCTGTGGTTTGTGGTGCAACACTCACTTCGTAGTTTCTATAAAATTCAGCAGCACTATCCTGCCCTACACCACGCCCTTAAGCCTGATCAAATCACCACATGGCAAAAATTAGGACTGCATAAAAATCATTTACAGCGCTTTGAAGAATTTCATAATCAAAGTGGACAGCTTAGCTTTGAAAAATGTCTCAAGGATATTCAACAATACAGTGACTTTGTACTGATTCCTGAAGATATAAACTATCCACAACAGCTGTTACCTTATAGCGACAAGCCGCCCATTCTATTTGGGCAAGGTAATGCTCAAGCCTTGATGCAACCCCAAATTGCGATTGTGGGTAGCCGCAAACCCAGTCCCCAAGGTCGGCAAATTGCTTATGATTTTGCTTATTATCTGAGTGAGCAAGGGTTCTATATTAATAGCGGTTTAGCACAAGGAATTGATGAAGCGGCACATCGCGCTGCCATACAACACCACAGAACCATTGCCGTGATGGGTACAGGTTTAGATCAAACTTATCCGACCGCACATCAGCGTTTAAGACAAGAGATCATCCAACATGGTGGGACCGTAATCAGTGAGTTTCTTCCACACACTCCACCCCTGCAACACCATTTTCCACATCGAAATCGTATCGTCAGTGGGCTCAGCCTTGGTGTCATCGTGGCGGAGGCGGCATTAAAAAGTGGTTCACTTATCACAGCTCAACGCGCTGCCGAACAAGGCAAATCTATTTTTGCCATCCCAGGCCATATTTATAGTGAGTCACATCAAGGTTGCCATCAACTCATACGCGAAGGTGCAATTTTGATTGATCATCCACAACAGGTCATTGAAGACTTGGCATTGGCTACACAATGGCAATCGCAGGCTGCCGAAACCTTAACAAACACCGAAATAGCGACACCCGAAACAGCAACACCGGACACCCCTCCACCCGAACCTATCCCAGAACATTTAATTGCGCTGTATCGGCAGCTTGATTGGGTCGGCCAAAGCCTTGATCAATTGTCCATTCAACTCAAAATTGATACCGCGACATTGACCAGTCAACTGATGGAATTAGAGTTAATGGGCTATGCCACACAACAAGCCGGACACTACTTACGTTGTCGAATGGGTAAATTAGGTTCACAATAGTCCTTTGTCGAATCAGATAAGGTCTATAGAAATGATTACCACCTCTGTTGCAGAAGCAGCTTCCTGTCTTAAAAAAGGTCAGGTTCTCGCATATCCTACAGAGGCTGTTTGGGGATTGGGCTGTGATCCCTACAATGAGCAAGCCTTTCTCGAAATTTTGCACTTAAAACAACGTCCCATTGAAAAAGGCGTGATTTTATTGGCGGCCAATGTCGCTCAAGTTGAACACCTGCTCCAAGGCTTAACAGAAGATATGCGTCAGCAGGTCATTGCGACATGGACCAACCGTAAACCCAATGAACGTGCAACTACATGGTTATTACCGGCTGGCGACCATATTCCAACATGGATTAAAGGCAATCATCCAAAAGTCGCAGTCCGTGTGACGACCCACTCTTTATGTGTGGCTTTATGCCAAGCTTTTAATGGCTTTATTGTGTCTACTAGTGCCAATCCTGCAGGATTAACCCCTGCACGTTCCTTACAAGAAGCCAATCAGTATTTTGCCAATGAACTAAATTACTTAAATGGTGATCTCGGCCTAAGCCAAGAACCAAGCAAAATTATTGATGCTGAAACAGGTGAAATCATCCGCGCATAAGCTCGGATGCCTGTCTATACCTGCCTTTTAGAAAATACAAACAAAAAAAAGCTCAGCCATATAGGGATGGCTGAGCATAAAAAGGATGTGTATAAAATCACATCCAGAGGGTCTTGCAATCTCTGGGTAAATATCAAGTAATTATTAAGAATTACTTCCTCATTTACGATGAAAGTATTATGTAATATTTTTTTAAATTTAACAAATATATTTTTTATATAAATAAAACTACTGATAAGCACTTTATTTCTGATTTTATAACTACTTAGTCAAAATATGTATCTATTTTTGATTGATTTTTAAGACGAGAATTTGTTTTTTTAATTCAGTTTTACACTCAAAAATCCATTTTCAAAAGATTTGCTCTATAAAAAATAAGTTTGTTTGCTTGTTTTTTAATCAGCACTTCTCGTAAATTTTCAACTTTTTTACTAGATTTACTTACGCTGCGCCAAGATCACCCCAGTAATCGCCATCACTGTGCCAACAGTATGATAAATCATCCACTGCTCAGCCAACCAGAAATAAGCAATGATCGCGGTAAATACCGGCATCAAATTCATAAAAATACTGGTGCGATTCGGCCCGAGATGTTGCACAGCCAACATCCATACCAACGGTGCAATCAATGATGGAAAAATTGCCGCATAAAATACACTTGGCGCATTCGCAGGATTAATCGCGTCAATGCCTAAATACAACACGAATGGCAAGTGATATAAAACGGCAAAGAAAATTTGTACATATAAACTCAACAGTAGCGGAAGTTTCAATTGCCATTTTTTTAAAAACACCCCATAAAAGGCATAGAAAAACACTGCGAAGATCATGAGGATATCGCCGAAATGTCCGCCCATATTCAGTAATTGACTGAAATCTCCTTGCGCAATGACAAACAATAGCCCCGTAAATGAAATCGCACAGCCTAAGATGGCATAGCGATTAGGCACATCTTTCAGTATGAAAAATGCAACCGCAATCGTAAAAACAGGGATAAAGGCATTGATGATACCCATATTGGTCGCCGTCGTATAATGCGCAGCGGTATAGCCCAAGCCTTGATATAACACCATGCCAAAAGCACTCAGCACAGCCAATTGCTGCCAATGCTGCCCGATAAGCTGTCTTTGCTGCCAAACGGTTTTGAGCATAAAGGGGGTTAGGATCAAAAATGCAATAAACCATCGATAAAAACTGATACTGACTGGTGAAATATAATCAGTTACATAGCGGGTGACGGTAATATTTAACGACCATATAAATACTGCGATCAGAGGCAAACAAATTGCAAATTTCGCCCAACGCGCTTGAAGCAACATGTCTGACTCCTCAATATATCGTGCAAAGATTGGTCTAGGTATTTTGAGTGATGTCTGTTTTAATTGAAATACATGATTTCAGACATTTATATTGTAGTTCAGACATCGACACCTAGGCATATATGACATCAGCACCGATTGAACAACAAATCGAGCTTTTTGAAGCGCACTACACCACATTAGATACGGTCTATCCGCACAGTTGTCTTTGGGGTGATTTTAATTTTTGTCTCGATGGTATTTTCGAATATGAGATACAAGGGCAACACCATCTCTCACCTGCCAGTTATGGGGTGTGGATTCCCCCACATACAGAACATTGCTCAGTCGCGATTGATGAGCAACCTATTCATTATGTGGCAATCCGACTGGCACCTGATCTCTGCATAAATTTCCCCAAGCAGACGGAAGTATTTAGCATCCAGCCTTTCTTTCGTTTGTTGGTGCAAGAAATTTTGGCCTTTCCTACAGAGCAACATACCACACCACCCTATCGACACCTACTACAGGTCTTATTCGACCAGTTAAAAACTGCACCCAAACATCAACATTATTTACCGCAAAGCCATGATGCGGTGTTAAAGCCGATCTTGGCGCAGCTTGCAGATGTAGATCATTTTAGTTTGAGCCTACAACGATGCTTATCCAATGTCGGTTTGAGTGGGCGTCAGTTACTGCGGCTGAGTCAGAACGAACTGCAAATGAGCCTTTCTGAATGGCGAAACCGTGCAAAAATTATTTATGCCATTCAACAACTCCGTGCTGGTCAGTCTATTAAAGCTCTCAGCTATGAATTGGGCTATCAACACAGCTCAAGCTTTATTGAGTTTTTTAAACGCTATACAGGAAAAACCCCAAACCAACACCGTGCCACTAGTTAAATGCCAAGCACTCAAGCAAGCATCAGCTCGAATTCTGCAAACTACTACAAAAATTATGCGAAAAGCCTATCGATAAAAGCTTGCTGTTCACCAGATTTCCCTTTAAAACAAGGATGAAAGGCACAACTTCAATTAGGAACGAATATGTCAGCTTCAGTTTACGATATCCCGGTAAAAACCATCCAAGGTGATGACACCACACTCAATCAATACCAAGGCAAGGTTTTATTATTGGTCAATGTGGCCTCTAAATGTGGGCTAACACCGCAATATGAAGGCCTAGAAAAACTCTATACAGAAAAGAAATCACAAGGTTTTGAAGTCTTAGGTTTTCCTGCCAATAACTTTTTAGAACAAGAACCTGGTTCTGAAGCTGAAATTCAAGAATTTTGCTCCATCAACTACAAGGTCGATTTCCCACTTTTTGCAAAAATTTCTGTTGCAGGCGCAGATAAACACCCACTTTATCAAACCTTAACCCAAGCCATTCCTGAACGCATTGGTGAAGGCCCATGGTGGGATGATTTAGTTGAATACGGTTTAACACCAAATCCAAAGCCTGAAGTGCTCTGGAACTTTGAAAAATTCCTCGTGAATAAACAAGGTGAAGTTGTGGCTCGATTTGCACCTGACATCAAGGCAGATGATGCACGTATTGTCGATGCCATTAACGCTGAATTAGCCAAATAATTCGACAATTTCTCAATCTCTCAGTTAAGATTATTGTGATTTTAACTGAGATTGATCATTTTAAAATATCGTTATAATAACCATTAATTATCACATAATGATAATTTACATAATTTATTCATTATTTTAATATTTCACATACACATCGTTCAAAGTTTCCCTGTAAATACTCCTTATGATGAGTCTTATCAAATCACATTCAGCAGTAAACAGGTGAACTTATGAATACATTAATGAAAGCTATCGTTTTATCTATTTCGACAGCACTTGTTGCTGCTCCAGCAATGGCTGCACCGCAAAATAGCCAACAACATGCACCTGCGCATAACCAAAATACGAAAGCTCAACAGCACACTAAACAAAACACACCGGTAAAAAACCAAAGCCAGAACAAGAAAAAAGCGGTAAATCCTTCACATGATTGGCGTTCTGGACAAAAAGTACCTTCTGAATACCGTGGTCATAGCTACAAAGTAGACCACACCAAATACAAAAAATTGTCTAAACCAGGCAAAAACCAGCAATGGATTAAAGTGAATGGCGACTACATTTTAATGAATGCCGTCAGCCACGCCATTATCAAAATCATTGCGGGTTAAACCCACCAAAACATCAAAAGAGGGCAAATGCCCTCTTTTTTTTGTTCAAGCGATTATTTTGTTATTGCTTTGCAACAATCTATTTTTAATCCACATTCTGCCCCTATATTCAAAGCATAGACTTAACACATAGTGATGATTGAATGAAAAAGCTTGTGCAGAATGCCCTTCTCCCTTTTACCATTTTTAGTGGTGTTTTGGTGCTGATTGGTTGTGAACCTGCTACAGCACCGCAACAGGAACAAGAAATCACAGCAGAAAATGATCGCCCTGCAACAACATCAACAAACGAAGATCAATCTGCGACACATAGTCAGGCGACCGATCAAAGCCAATTAAAAAGCGGCAATATGTTTTATATCGTTCGCGATGTTGCGGATATGCAACTTAAAGCCGGCAATTATGTTGAACAACTCAAACAAACGCAGGTCGATTTAGAAGCCGCAGTCAGCAATCAAGACCATCTCCAATTGCAAAAAGCGGCAACCCAGCTACAACAGCAGCTCAAAGGTTTCAATCAAGCTTTGAATGATTTAAATCTAAAAAGCACTGAAATTAATGATATTCGCAGCAATTTACAGGCAGCGAATCAGCAAGTATTGGCCTCACCTTTTCTCAATGGACAAGTCGATTTAAGCAAAGTTGATTTTCAGAAAATTCAAAATCAAATGGGCAATATTCAAGCGGAAATGCTGAAATTGGCAGGTATGTTGATCCAAGACCAAGCAGCTAAAAGCTCATCTAATGCAACCACTAAAACTGAATAAGTAGCGAAATTTAGTATTTCCATTGCATTCCACCTGTTGTAAATCAAAAAAGCGTTAGACCTTGAGCTAACGCTTTTTTCTTACAGTTCCGCTATAGAACACGACTGTTTTTCCTTTTAGGTTAATGCTTAATAATAAAGCCAATGATGGAACAGTTATGTCAAACGCTGTGATTTATAACATTACACCCATTACCTTTCGTTTAGATTTAAAAGATCCTTTCTTATTTACTGCTCATCATATTGATCATTTTCCTGCTGCAAATGCAGACATGGGGCCAAAAACTGCCGCAGAAAAAGATGAATTCAATATGTACTATGGCGATGTGGTTCCAGGTTTTCCAGAGCATCCACACACTGGCTTTGAAACCATTACCTTGGTTGAACAAGGCTATGTCGATCATTTCGATTCATTAGGCAATGGCGGACGTTATGCTGCGGGTGATGTGCAATGGCTGTCTACAGGCAATGGCGTTGAACACTGTGAAATGTTCCCCCTACTGCATGAAGATAAAGCCAATCCTTTTGAACTTTTCCAAATTTGGTTTAATTCATCAGCTGAACAGAAAACCCATGATGCTGACTATAAAATGTTTTGGCGTGAAGAGATTCCTCACGTCTTTGAAACGGATAGTGAAGGAAAAAAAATCGGATATCCGCGTGATTTCGGGGCAGTTCAAAACCACTGATGCCATTTCAAGACCGCCACACTCATGGGCGGCTGCCGTAGAAAATAAAGTCAACATTTATTTAATCACCATGCAAGCAGGTGCGGAGTTGGTGATTCCCGCAACAACAAGTAGCTCCAACCGTTTTGCTTATTTCTATCAAGGCAATACATTAGAAATAGAAGGTCAAACCATTCAGATGAAGCATTTGGTTGAACTCCAATCAGATGCCGACGTCCATCTCAGAGCAGGTGGATTAGAAGCACGGATTCTGTGGTTAGAAGGTGAACCGATTAATGAACCCGTGGCGATGCGCGGTCCATTTGTGCTCAATACCACGGAAGAACTCGATGCGGCTTTTAAACGCTATCGTGAAACCCATTTTGGAGATTGGCCTTGGCCAACACCTGCACCGGTTTTCAAACGTGATCAGGCTCGATTTGCCAGTTATGAAGGCGGTAAACGTGTAGAGCACCCAGAGCAGGAAAACTCACAAGCGTCTTAAAGTTCAATTAGTTGGATTGAGCAAATTCAAAAGTATTACAGTTTTTATCTTGTCCAAGTGCGCGCTGAACATCTTGTTTAAAACGTGCTTGGGCAAAGGTATATTGCTTCGGTAAAAATAAGGTAATACGTGTCGTCTGTGGATCTAAACTTTCGACCAACATTTTATGCAAATACGCCCCATGCTCAGTACGTGCCATCAATGTCCCCTGCTCCAAATGCTCTTCTAAACGATTATCGGTATAGACGTAGCGATTGTTCGCTGTAAACGCAACACAGTGATTATAGGCTTGTCGCAGATTTCGAAAGGCGGTCATATATGGGATTTTAAGCTCCGTACTGATGCCATTATCAACCGATTCAGCGACAAGTGCAGCTTCAGTGGGAAGATTGGGTGTCGTGACGTATTGGCTTTGGCATGCAACGAGCAAACCACAACAAAGACACAGCGATAAACTGGTGAAAAATTTGTGCATACGGACCTTTGCAACTTGTTCTTATTTATTTTGCAGAGATTGTAGCAAAACTGGGTTGCTGATTTAATACTCTACTATTCATTCCGTGCTTTCATTGCAAATACTATGCAGCTGATTATTTTTACAGGCGTTCAAGCCTCTGGCAAATCAACCTTTTACATGTTGAATTTATATCATAGCCATTTACGTATTAATTTGGATATGTTGAAAACCCGACATCGGGAAAATATAATCTTTGAAGCAGGTTTGGCATCCAAAACCAAAATGGTGATTGATAATACCAACCCAGATCGGGAAGCTCGTGCTCGCTATATCCAACGCGCAGTTGATGCAGGTTTTGAAGTGATTGCTTATTATTTTGAAACCGATTTGGACAGTACCTTAAAGCGTAACAGTTTTCGTGAAGGCAAAGCTCATATTCCAGAAGTTGGCGTGCATGCGACCTATCGAAAGCTTCAAGTTCCGTCACAAGATGAAGGCTTTGATCAAATTTTTAAAATTAAAATTATCAGTCACGGCGAGTTTTCAATTTTACCCATGCATGAATAACGAGCATTAACCTGCTTTTTGGCTATCTTGCCATTTTTTAAAAGCCGATTGCATGGCCTGACGCTCATATGGTTTCACTAAACGACTTTCTAATGAAGCAAAATCACCTTTATAAGCAGCAGCGACCATCGAGTTTGCCAGTTCTTGAATACTCACGCGCCCACGGTGTTCATATTGCTGGACTTCTTCATGGGTGAGTTCAACATCCCAACATGACACGACAGAACTGAGATCAACCGCAATGCTCAAGTAATATTGATCAAAGTCTTGATAAAGTTCCCAAAAATGCGGCTCATAGGCAATAAGGTTCATTGTGCAATGCTAGCTGATTGAATTTAATCACTATAAAGATTGTATTGAATAAAATATATTCAACTTTAGATTGATCAGTTTTTCAAAGAATTTAGGGATAAAAAAACCACCCTTTCGGGTGGCTCTTTCAATCTCAAACTGCGTCTTATTGAGCGCGGTTTTTGATTTTGCGGATGGTTTCCAACTGAGCAGCAGTTTCTGCAAGAGCAGCCAAAGCAGCAGCTGAGTCCAAGTCGCTCTTTTGATTTGCTAACAATTGTTCAGCTTGTTTACGCGCTTCAATAATTGCTGCTTCATCAAGGTTGTCAGCACGTACTGCAGTATCTGCAAGTACAGTAACAACGTGCGGTTGAACTTCTAGTACACCACCTGATACATAGATTAATTCTTCTGTACCATTTTCAAGCAGAACGCGGATTGCGCCCGGCTTGAGCAAAGTTACTAGTGGCGCATGGCCAGGCATAATACCCAACTCACCACCAGCACCTTTAGCAATTAGCATAGTTACAGTGCCAGAGTACAAAGACTCTTTAACACTTACAACGTCACATTGCATAGTTGACATGAGAATCTCCTAAATTAGGTAACTAATTAAAGTTTCTCAGCTTTAGCAATAACTTCGTCAATACCACCAACCATGTAGAACGCTTGTTCTGGAATGTGGTCGTATTCACCAGCTAGAAGACCTTTAAAGCCACGAATTGTTTCTTTAAGCGGTACAAGTTTACCAGGAGCACCAGTAAACACTTCAGCTACGTGGAACGGTTGAGAGAAGAAACGTTGGATCTTACGTGCACGGTATACAGTAAGTTTGTCTTCTTCTGCCAATTCGTCCATACCAAGAATTGCGATAATGTCTTTCAATTCTTTGTAACGTTGAAGAACGTTTTGAACTGAACGAGCGATTTCGTAATGCTCAGTACCCACTACAAGTGGATCTAACTGACGTGAAGTAGAGTCAAGTGGATCGATCGCTGGGTAAATACCAGAAGATGCGATGTCACGGCTCAATACAACAGTCGCGTCCAAGTGAGCGAAGGTAGTAGCAGGCGATGGATCTGTTAAGTCATCGGCAGGTACGTATACCGCTTGGATGGACGTAATAGAACCAGACTTAGTAGACGTAATACGTTCTTGAAGAACACCCATCTCTTCTGCAAGAGTCGGTTGGTAACCTACTGCAGATGGCATACGACCTAGAAGTGCTGATACTTCAGTACCCGCTAGTGTATAACGATAGATGTTGTCGACGAACAATAGAACGTCACGGCCTTTACCGTTTTCGTCTTTTTCGTCACGGAAGTACTCAGCCATAGTCAAACCAGTCAACGCTACGCGTAAACGGTTACCTGGTGGCTCGTTCATCTGACCGTAGACCATTGCTACTTTGTCTAGAACGTTAGAGTCTTTCATTTCGTGATAGAAGTCGTTACCTTCACGAGTACGTTCACCAACACCAGCAAACACAGATAAACCTGAGTGAGCTTTCGCGATGTTGTTGATCAACTCCATCATGTTTACAGTTTTACCAACACCGGCACCACCGAACAGACCAACTTTACCACCTTTAGCGAACGGGCAAAGTAAGTCAATTACTTTAATACCAGTTTCTAAAAGGTCAGTAGAAGCCGCTTGTTCTGCATAAGAAGGCGCTTGACGGTGAATTGGTAAACGAGCTTCAGTACCAACAGGACCAGCTTCGTCGATAGGGCGACCAAGAACGTCCATGATACGACCTAAACATGCAGTACCTACAGGTACAGAGATAGGCGCGCCAGTGTTAGTTACAGTAAGACCACGCTTAAGGCCTTCAGTAGAACCCATTGCAATAGTACGAACTACGCCATCACCAAGTTGCTGCTGAACTTCTAATGTAGTTTCAGTACCATCAACATGGAGAGCGTCATAGATCTTAGGAACGCTGTTACGTTCAAACTCGACGTCGATAACCGCGCCGATGATCTGAATGATACGACCGCTACTCATTGCTGTCTCCTCAATTCAAACTAATAATGTTAAACGGCAGCGGCACCACCAACGATCTCAGAGATTTCCTGAGTAATCGCGGCTTGACGCAGCTTGTTATAAATAAGTTGTAGGCTCTTGATCAATTCACCCGCGTTATCAGTTGCAGCTTTCATTGCAACCATACGAGCAGACTGTTCACATGCGATGTTTTCAATCACACCTTGATAAACCATAGACTCAATGTAACGAACCAATAAACCATTTAAAAGCTCTTCAGCTTCTGGTTCATAGATATAGTCCCAACCGTATTGACGATTTAGGCCTTCGCTTTCCTCAGCAGCTGCTAAAGGAACAAGCTGTTCGATTTTTTGGTTTTGAGTCATGGCGTTGACAAAGCCGTTTGACACTAGATAAATACGATCTAACTCGCCTTTATCAAACGCGTCTAACATCACCTGTACAGAACCAGTTAACTGTTCAAGACTCGGAGCATCACCTACGTTTGTAGTTGCACCAAGAACTTTACCGCCGTAGTTTTTAAAAAACGAAACCGCTTTTTGACCAATTAAAGCAAATTGAACTTCAATTGACTGCTCTTGTTGCTGTTGTACGTGTTTGACCACTTTTTTGAACAAGTTAATGTTCAAACCACCAGCAAGGCCGCGATCTGAAGAAACAATGATATAGCCAACGCGCTTTACAGGACGTTCAACCATATAACGGTGTTTGTATTCAGGGTTCGCTTGTACCAAATGAGCAATTACACGGTGCATATTTTCGGCATACGGACGGCCTTGAGCCATGCGCTCTTGCGCACGACGCATCTTAGAAGCTGCTACCATCTGCATCGCGCGAGTAATTTTCTGCGTGCTTTTGATACTAGCTACTTTGGCGCGAATTTCTTTTAAATTTGCCATACGCTTAACCTAGTATTCGAAAGCCCTTTCGAGCTTTCGAAGGTTGATCCGTGAACCAAACCAGAACCAGATTCAACATCGTTGAATCTTAGTAAGTTTGAGTCGCTTTAAAGCTTTCAATACCTGCTTTGATTGCTGCTTCGATTTCTTTATCGTAAGCACCAGTCTCGTCAATTTTTTGCATTAACGTAGCATTTTCTGAACGGAAGTAAGAGATCAACGCAGCATCAAATGCAACGATTTTCTTCACTTCTACGTCAGCCATGTAGCCTTCGTTAGATGCATAAATTGAAACAGCTTGGTCAGCAATTGAGTATGGAGCATATTGTTTTTGCTTCATAAGCTCAGTTACACGTTGACCATGTTCAAGCTGTTTACGAGTTGCTTCGTCAAGGTCAGAAGCGAACTGAGCAAACGCAGCTAATTCACGGTATTGCGCAAGAGCGGTACGGATACCACCTGACAATTTTTTGATGATCTTAGTTTGAGCAGAACCACCAACACGTGATACAGAGATACCCGCGTTCACAGCAGGACGAATACCTGCGTTGAATAATGATGTTTCTAAGAAGATCTGACCGTCAGTAATCGAAATTACGTTAGTAGGTACGAATGCAGATACGTCACCGGCTTGAGTTTCAATAATCGGTAATGCAGTTAATGAACCAGTTTGGCCTTTAACTTCACCGTTAGTGAATTTCTCAACGTAGTCAGCAGATACACGTGAAGCACGTTCAAGTAAACGTGAGTGTAGATAGAATACGTCACCAGGATATGCTTCACGACCTGGTGGACGACGTAGAAGCAATGAAATTTGACGGTAAGCAACAGCTTGTTTAGACAAGTCATCATAAATGATAAGCGCGTCTTCACCGCGGTCACGGAAGTACTCACCCATTGTACATCCAGCATATGGAGCAAGATACTGCATCGCTGCAGGATCAGCTGCAGCAGCTGCTACAACAGTTGTGTACGCCATAGCGCCAGTTTCTTCTAGCTTGCGCACAACGTTAGCGATAGTCGATTGTTTTTGACCAATTGCTACGTATACACATTTAATGCCAGAGTTTTTCTGAGCGATGATCGCATCGATCGCCATAGCTGTTTTACCAGTTTGACGGTCACCGATGATCAACTCACGTTGACCACGACCAACAGGGATCATTGTATCTACTGATTTATAACCAGTTTGTACAGGTTGATCCACTGATTGACGCCAAATTACGCCTGGTGCTACTTTTTCAACAGCATCAGTAAGTTTTGCGTCAATAGGGCCTTTACCATCAATTGGGTTACCCAAAGCATCTACTACACGGCCTAAAAGTTCTGGACCAACCGGAACTTCTAATACACGACCTGTGCAACGCGCTTTTTGACCTTCTTGAAGGCTTAAGTAGTTACCTAAGACAACGGCACCCACTGAATCCTGTTCTAGGTTCAGTGCCATACCAAATAAGCCGCCGTCGAATTCGATCATTTCACCGTACATTGCATCAGCAAGGCCGTGAATGCGCACAATACCGTCGGAAACCATAACAATGGTCCCTTCGTTCTTAGCGGTCGCGCTGGTGTCCAGATCGCCGATACGCTGTTTAATGAGCGCACTGATCTCGGATGGATTCAGTTGTTGCATTGCGCTATACCTCAATCTTTTTAAAGTTCAGTCTTCAAGCTGTTAAGCAAGAAGACGAGTCCGCATTTTTTCAAGCTTGTTAAGCGCAGAATCATCTATCACTTGGTCGCCTGCACGAATAACTACACCTGCGATCAACGCTGGGTTAACTTCTACTGAAACATTTACGGCAGCTTCGAATTTTTTCTCTAATGCATGCGCAAGTAACTGTTCTTGTACAGAAGTCAATGGGAATGCAGATTCAATCACTACATCCACAGTATTGTTATTCTGTGATTTGAGCTGTTCGTATTCTTCTGAAATTTCAGGAAGAAGTGCCAGACGGTCATTATCAGCAAGCAATGTCAAAAAGTTTGACACTGCTGCAGTCTGGTCTTCACCTAAAACTTTTGCGAAAACACTTACCTGCTCAGCAGGAGTAAGCTCAGGGCGATTTAGATAAGCTGAAAATGCTTCGTCTTGCACCGCAGCACTGAGCAAGTTTAATGCATTTGACCAAGCGTCAGTTGCATTTTGCTCAGAAGCGTAAGCAAATGCTGCTTTAGCGTATGGGCGTGCCAACGTCAAGAGTTCAGCCATAATCCGCCTCTCTTAAAGTTTAGCAGCCAGCTGAGTCAGCATGGCATTGTGAGCTTCTGCGTCAACTTGCTGGTTCAGAATTTTTTCTGCGCCAGTAACTGCAAGAGCAGCAACTTGTTGACGTAATTCTTCGCGAGCAGCATTGATTTCAGTATCAACAGCTTCTTTAGCTTGTTGACGAATACGCTCACCTTCAGCCGCAGCTTGAGTACGCGCTTCTTCTACCAATTGCGCACCACGACGGTTCGCTTGTTCGATCAATTGAGCCGCTTGTGCTTTAGCCGCATCTAATTCAGCTTTCACTTGTGCTTGCGCATCCGCAAGGTCAGCTTTCGCTTTTTCAGCAGCGTTTAAGCCATCAGCGATTTTACGCTGACGCTCACTAATCGCATTGATTAGTGGTGGCCAAACAAATTTCATGCAGAATGCGACAAAAATCGCAAAAGCAATCGCTTGGCCAATCAATGTGAGGTTGATATTCATTGCTATTCCTCAATAGTTTAATTTAGGAATTAAGCTGATTAACCTACAAATGGATTAGCGAAGATGAAGAACAAGCCAATACCAACACCGATCATAGGCACAGCATCAAGAAGACCCGCGATTAAGAACATACGAGTTTGAAGTTGTGGAGCCAATTCTGGTTGACGAGCAACAGCTTCTAAGAAACGGCCGCCTAGAAGACCAAAGCCAATCGCAGTACCTAAAGCACCAAAAGCGATCAAGATAGCAGATGCAATTGCAACTAGACCTAAAGTGAGTTCCATGATAATTCCTCAGAGGTTAGGTTTATACCAAATTAAGTTAAAAAATTGTGTGCCCAACCACCCTTTGACAGTTGAGCAATACCATTAATGCTTTTCGCTAGCCATACTCATATATACGATAGTCAACATCATGAAAATGAATGCTTGTAACGTAATAACAAGAATATGGAAGATCGCCCAAGGCACAGACAACGCCCACTGGATCCAGAACGGCAATAATGCGATCAAGATGAAGATCAACTCACCCGCATACATGTTACCGAACAGTCGTAGAGCCAATGAGATTGGACGTGCAATAAAAGTTACTAATTCAAGAATAATGTTTACTGGAATAAGTAATGCTTTTAAAACTGGGTTACTTGGGTTAAATGGGTTAAGTGCAAATTCTGCACCGAATCCGACAAGACCTTTCTCACGGATACTATAGAAAATAGTTAACGCAAATACTGACAATGCCATACCAAGGGTAATGTTAGGATCAGTAGATGGAACGATTTTGAAGTAAACGTGGTGAGGATCCATACCAAACACGTTAGCACCGATCAATTGAGCTGTATAAGGAATCCAGTCAACAGGGATCAAGTCCATCAAGTTCATGAGGAAAATCCACACGAAGATGGTCAACGCTAACGGCGCGATTAAGCGCGATTTGCCATGGAAAGTGTCACGGACACTTGAGTCAACGAACTCGATAATCATTTCGATTGCAGACTGGAACTTGGTCGGAACACCAGAGTTTGCAGCTTTCGCCACAACCCAGAACAACAAACAGAAAACAATACCAAGGCCGATAGACCAACCCATTGAATCCAAGTGAATAGCAGTGAACCCCATCTCTTGAGCTTCTTTAGCAGTCTCAGCTAACTTCCAAGTACCATCTGGCATTTTGCCATAGGTCATGTTAGTCAAGTGATGCTGAATGTACTCGGTCGAAGTAAGGGCATGTTCTTCAGCAGCCATAAATCACACCTGGTCAATGTCAAAACTAATAGAGAAAACGAATATCGCGTGCTGCCTGATATCTCGTTACTCTCCAAAAAACTTTTCAATTTTTTTGTTGTGTTTATACTCGTTTTTTTAAGCGTGTTGCCCAAAAAGGAGCGACCCACGACATACTTTGTACGAGCATAAAACCACAAAACAATGCCACCGCTGACAACGGTTTGACATTGATCAAAATCAAAATGAATCCAACAATCACGATTGCAAACTTGCCCATTAAGCCACGATACATGTTTGACAGCACCTGTTTAGAGGCGCGGGCACCAGCCGCACGAAACGACTGCCATGAAAAGTAGCTACTTGCTAGCCAGCATACCAACGCACCCAAAGCTGCACTATATGCTGTGATTGTGTCTTTAAGGACCCAACCAATCAGGGCTGAAACAGGAATCATTACTGCTTGTAAGATGACTAAAGCTTTCGCTAATCGTCGATCAATCATGCGACTAGTTCGACTCATTTTTGTTCACTCACAGCAATTCTGCTTGACAAGTTTAACTGATGATTATTTTTAATCGCAGGCATTATAGAGTTACACCCCTTAACTTGCAATCTTTTCCCGACCTTAGTCGTGTTTTTTTAAATTGGTAAACTGCTTTCAAACTAATCAATAGTTGTTTGTTTTTTACATTACTTTCGCGCATTTAGTGTGCATTTCAGGGTTTTATCAGCCAACATCTTCCATGCTGTTACAAAATCCCCTGCCCCACTCATGGTTTCGTCCACCGGCTGAAAGACGATGCCACCGAGCTTTTGATACTGATTTTGGCTGGCATGTGCTTCTGCAAGTAAGCATACTTTTGGCTGTGCACGATGGTCTTTCAGGTATTTGATTTGTGCCAATGTCGGTGCGACATGTGGATCATCTGTCAACGCACCGGTAAATTTCAAATTCAGTGAGCGCTCAAGATATTGATAGGCATCGTGGTAAGACCAGTAAGGTTGAGCACGGCTCGACACATCTGTTTTTTGGGCTGTGATCAAGAGTTTCTGCGCAAATGCACGCGCATTAGCCCAATATTTTTCACGATGTTCTGGAAACTGTTGTGAACGTAAAGCAGCAATAAAAAAGCCGATTCGAACCGCATTGTTAGGTTCAAGCCAGACATGGGTATCGATTGTGCCTTTTAATGCATTGCCTCGGACATCCCGTAATGGCAAAGCACTGATAATGCCTGAGTCTAAAATAGCGATACTTTTGCCACTTTCACCCAACATTTTTGCTAAAGGTGCTTCGTGTGCATGGCCTAACCATAAAACGAGATTAGCATCTTGCACGGTTTTACGGTGCGCAGGCGTCAAACTCACATCATGTCCAGATTGATGGTCAAGCAATAGTTTTGGCTGCTCTACACCCTTGAGTACATCCTTCGCGATTAGATAAATCGGTTGTGTAGAAACAACGAGGCCTTGCGCCCAGCTCATCACACTAAATAAAGCCAAACCACAAAAAAGAAATACACGGGACATGGGAAGAGAGCACCATAAAATGAATAGTGTTATAATATAACAAAATCGTAAAAAAACCTACGTCTGTTCGTAAGTCCTTACGCTTCATGTTAAGATTTAAAGTCTTTTTCTTTATACAGTTTCGTACTCGAGGTTGGCTATGAGCGCATGTTCACACGAACATCATAATGCTTTGCATGGTGTACACGATCATCATAATGTCGAACAGCGCCTTGCTGAAGCTGAGAGTCTCTGTAGTGCGACGGGTGCTCGGCTTACTCCCTTGCGTAAAGAAGTATTAGAACTGATCTTAAATGCAACAGGACCAATGGGCGCTTATGACCTTTTGGCTAAAATCAAAAGTGAGTCTGACCGACCTGCAGCTCCACCGACAGTGTACCGTACGCTGGATTTTCTGCTTGAAAAAGGTTTGATTCACCGCCTAACGTCGATTAATGCTTATATCCCATGTTGTCATCCGCGCGAAGGACATCAAGCTGCATTTCTGATTTGCACCGATTGTAAATTAGTCAAAGAAGCATCTGCTCAAGGCTTGATGGCGCAACTCGATGAATTGTCTGCATCCGATGGCTTTACTGCACATCACAGTATTATTGAAATTTCAGGGATCTGTCAGCAGTGCCGCAGCAAACACTAAATATGAAGCCCATTGTGGCTTTAGAGCATGTTCATGTCCGAATCGATGAACGTGACATTTTAAAAAATGTAGATTTCGCCTTACACGAAAAAGAAATTGTCACCTTAATCGGTCCCAATGGTGCAGGCAAATCCACGCTCATCAAAGTGTTGTTAGGTATTGTAAAACCTGTATCTGGCAAAGTGATCAGCACACAAAAATTAAAATTTTCATATGTGCCACAAAAATTTAATCCATCACACAGCTTACCGCTACGTGTGTGTGATTTATTGGCCCTAGAAAAATGTGATGCCAGCATTAAGCAAGAAATTATTCGTGATACAGGCATTGCCAAGTTACAACAATCTAAAGTTCAGCAATTATCGGGCGGCGAACGTCAACGCGTTCTGATTGCACGGGCTTTATTGCGTCAACCGAATGTATTGGTTCTAGATGAACCCATGCAAGGTCTGGATATCCAGTCTGAAGCGGAACTGTATGACTACGTGCGTAGCTTGCCTGAAAAATATGGCTGTGCAGTTTTGATGGTTTCTCATGACTTACAGTGGGTCATGCAAGGAACACATCGTGTGGTTTGCCTCAATAAGCATATTTGCTGTAGTGGCTTGCCTGAAAATGTGCAGCAACATCCTGAATATCAAGCGATCTTTGGGACAAACCGTGTGTTCTATCAACACCATCATGATCACTGTGCGCATGGCGATAGTGCAACGCCTTGCCAGCATGACTCTCGTCCTCATATTCACCCTGAACCGGAAGCATAATTCATGATGGAATGGCTACAACTCCTTTTGCCAGCATGGATCATGGGCACTTTGCTGGTGTTCCTGACTGCACCGCTTGGCTGTTTAATGTTATGGCGTCGCATGTCATTTTTTGCGGACACCATGGCACATGGCACCTTACTCGGTGTCGCCATTGCCGGTGCAATGAGTCTACCGCTTTGGACGGGCGTTACATTGATTGCGCTCTTATTGGTTGCAATCTTATGGGTGTTACACGATCCACGCTTGCCCAATGACGCCTTGCTCGCGCTTTGTTCGGCTACACTCCTGTGCTCAGGCTTACTCTTCATACAACATTTGCCAAGCTTAAGACCTGAATTACTCAGCTATTTATTTGGTGATTTACTCACCATTTCTTGGTCAGATTTGCCTGTCTTTGCAGTGGTGATCATTGTGGCACTGACCGTGCTGTATAAAAGTTGGCAATCTCAGATTCAGATTGCCATTGACCCCGATATTGCGGTCAGTGAAGGTGTCAGCGCTAAATGGCAACGTCTGATTTTTATGTTATTACTGGCATTATTTACTGTATTGGCTTTACGTGCTGTCGGCTCATTGCTGATGGGTGCATTGTTAGTGATTCCTGCATTAACCGCTCGTTTATTGGCAAATTCCCCGAAGCAAATGGTACTGTGGTCTTTCATCATTGCCCAAGTCGGTGTAACTGTAGGCTTATGGTCAAGTGCTGGTTTAAACACCTCTACAGGACTGACCATTGTATTAACTATGGCGCTGCTCTTTGCCCTAATTTTTATTATGCAAAAATTTAAGAAAGTGGCTTAAGTAGCAACGTTCATTGTTCAATTCGCGACATATCAAAAAAAAGCCATGCAGTTGCATGGCTTTTTTTGCACGTCAAATACGATACTCAGAATCATCTAACTGGATTTATTGATGCACCAAACTCAATAAGCTCGCCGCACAAGCAAATAATACCGCAAAAGCTCGATTCAAATATTTTTGTTGTTTGGGTGATTTTAACAACCGCAGCACTTTTGCAGCGAGACCGGTATACCCCGCCATGACAATCAAATCGATGCTAATCATTGTTGCAGCCATGATGACATATTGAATCCATTGGGGTTTGGATAAATCTAAAAACTGCGGCAAAACCGCCAACAAAAATACAATCGCTTTAGGGTTGCTCATATTGACCAAAAAGCCATGTACAACTAATTTTAAACGTGATTTATTTGGTAAATCTTGTTGGATTTCAATTGACTCTGTTGGCGCTGTCCACTGTAAATAAGCCAAATACAATAAATAGCCCACACCAAACCATTTCACGATCAGAAAAGCCCATGGTGTCGTCGCAAATAAGAACCCTGCCCCAGCTGCAACAATGACTATCTGAACCAAAAGTGCCAATTGCAGGCCGATGGCATTCCAATACCCATGCTTAAACCCATAATTCAAACCACTCGACATAGACGCAATTGCACCTGCACCTGGGGAAACACTAATCACCCAACATGCCAACATATATGCAATCCAGATTTGATAGGACATCATTAGCTCAAGTTTGAAATGGGTCTGTATTATATGACATTTACTCTATTTTCATGACAATAATGCACGCTAAAAGGCCAAATGAAGGCTACACTCTCAGCGCTGCTTAAGGCACAATACACACAGCCACTCAGAAATTATAATTTTTAGGAGCCATGAATGTCTGCTCAATCTGTAATTTTGCCATTACCCTCAGATCATGCTCGTTTTATTGTTTTACGTTTAAAAGATTTAACGATTAGCGAATTAAAAGAACAACTTGAAGACTTACTTAATACTCGTGATCGTCTGATTACCCAACATCCAAATGCACAGATTAAAACGGCTGTGGCTTTTGGACCAGAACTTTGGGCACAACTTTACAGTCAATCCCCGGCAGGCTTTAAACAACTTGATCCAATTCAAGGTTCATTTAACATGCCTGTAGCCCCAGCAGATGTATTTATCCATATTGCAGCACAGCGTACAGATATTTGCTTTGCGCTGAGCCAAGCATTCTTTGATGGTATTCAAGATAAAGTTGACGTACTGGATGAACGTGTGTGCTTCCGCAATTTTGATGGCCGTGATTTAACCGGCTTTATTGACGGAACTGAAAATCCGCAATTTCCAGATGATCGTGCTGAAACAGCATTACTAGCTGAAGAAGCTGGCGTATTTGCCAATGGCTCTTTTATTTTTGCACAGCGTTATGCGCATAATTTGGATAAATGGAAAAAGCTGAAAGTCGATGCGCAAGAGCATGTAATTGGCCGTACTAAACTTGAGTCTATTGAGTTAGATGAAGATGAACAGCCTGAAAACTCACATGTATCACGTACAGTTGTAGAAGATGGTGAAGGTGAAGAAATGGCGATTTTGCGTCATTCACTCCCTTATGGTGATGGCCGTGGCGATCAAGGCTTGTTCTTTGTGGCATATACCAATGATTTAAGCATTATCGACAGCATGCTAGTACGTATGTTTGGCACCAGTGGTGACGGCATTCATGACCGCTTACTTCACTTTGTCACTCCTATGGATGGCGCTTATTACTTTGCACCGAGTGAAGAGTTATTGGAAGAAGTGCTGGAAGGTTGAATAAATAAAGCCGACGAGAGTCGGCTTTTTATTCTTAGAAAATCAAATTATTTTAAAATAAATTTTCTCTCCCTCAGAACACACTCTATAAAAAATTCCGGAAAAATTGTTTTTTGGATCTAAATCACTCATATAAGAATTACAATCCAATAAGTAAGTATTGTCTTTTTGTTTTTCCAAAATAATTTTTTGCGGTTGCTTAAATGAATATTCATCATAATATTCATTAAGGTAATAAATACTTTCTTTTGATTTAGATGATTCAACATCTTTAAAAGAATCACCTCCTCCTATTGGGTTCATCTTTCCATAGGATTGAAATATTTTATCGACATTAAAAATCAGATTTTCATTATTGTTTAACCGAGTTAACTTGGCCCATCCCATCTCAATATTTTCTATCATAAAAATTTTGTAAAAAATTTCGTAATTTTCACCATTTTTTTTGATAAAAAACTCATCGTTATTTGGTTTGTAAGCATTTAGAAAATAACTTTCATCTAGCACACTAGGCTTAAGAATTCTGCAATTCCGTTTGACATTGCATTGTTTAAACGCATAATAAAAATCAACTCTTTCATATATTTTCTCATTTTTATTACTAACTGCATTTAAATCAATATTTTGTTCGCGATCCGATGAATTACATCCTACTAACAAACTACAAGCTATTATTATATGATAAAAATTCATTGCATAATCTCAATATGCATAGCGCCCTCACCTTTTGCATCACCCGGAATAAATCCAGAAATTTTTCCTTCAGACTTAGCTTTAATACAGACATTTTTAAATTTTTGCCCTAAATTACTTAAGTTTGTATTCGAACCAAATCCATTACTATTTAATCCAATGTCTACTACATTCATCTTTTCATACTGAGTTTGAGATACACAATGCAGCGAAACTCTTAGTCCTTTACCTTGAAACTCAATAATTTTTTCAACCATTTTTTTTATGGTAGCATCTTTAGATAAGCCTTTTTTCTTACAATCATCACGTACTCTTTTTACTGCCTCACCAGGTGCACTGTAACTAATAGTTGTGTTGTACATTGCTCTTGCTTGTGATTCTGGAGTTCTTATAGTACTTGTGATCAGAATTTCTTTCATTCCCGCTTCCTTCGCAAGATACGCTAGTACATTTTTTGTTTTTTGACTAACAATATCTTTCCTCCACTGTTCAGCTACACCATTAAATCCAACATTAACTCCTTGTACTGCCAATGGTATTGAAGGTTTATCTATTTTTAAATCTATATCTTTCATTCCATTTCTGATTACATCATTAAAATGGACTATCTCCTTTTCAGATTCAAGTGTGATAACTTTTATATTCTGACCAACATTAGCTTTATGTATTTTTTTTCCTAATCCATGAGTACCACTTGAATGATTTCTTTTGTTACCTCTATATTCTATTAAATAATTACCACCACTAAATAGCTGATCAGTTTTTTTATCATATGTAAGAACACTGAACTCTGCTTCTTCATTATTGTCATTAACTGTAGTTTTTGGGTGTCCATCTTGACTTGTTGCTTGTGTTTGATCTCTTTTGGGAGTTTCATCTCGAGTTTGTTGCTCTTGGCTAGTATTTTTGGTTTTTGATGATTTTTTTTCAGCATTTATCAAATCTAAATCTTTACTTGCTTGTTCCAACACCTGAGAGTCAACATCTATGAATCTAATAGTTTTATTTTTATCGACTTTTATTGTTAATAAATTTTGACCATTTCTTAATTTATAATTTAAATCAAAACCTGGCATAGCATTTACAATTATCTTACCTTCATCATTAGTTTTTTTAGGGTATTCTTTACCTCTGTACCATTGTACTAAATTTAAATTTTTTATAGATTTTCCACTTTTTTTATGCCTAAAAATTATTTCAAATTTATGTAACTTAATTTGTATATCATATATTTTTTTATCATTTAATACAGTGAAAATTCCAACTTCTTGTTTGGAATCTCTTCCACTAACTAAAACTGCGATTTTTTCTCCACTTTCTGCCTGAATACCTTTTTCAACACCATCATTTTCAGTTGAGTGTTTTTTCTCTTTTCCCTTATATTTTAAAAAATAAGAAATTCTTGAAATCGGTTTTCCATCACTATCTAAAACTCTAAGATCAAATTTTACATCCAATTTATTAGAATTATTTTCTTGATTATTACTATTTTCAGTATTTCCTCTTCCGTCTTTATTATTTTGTGGTAGCTCCTGGTTATGTTTATCTGTTCGTGTTTTTATACCACCCATTCCATTATCTACTACAATTATGACATGATGGTTTTTTCCATCAGCAATCAACATTAATTCTTTATTATTTTCATCTTTCACAGATGAACCATCAACAGAAAATCTTGCTCCCCATCCACCCTTTACTAAAATAGATCTAATAAAGCCCTCTTCATCTATTAACAAATTACTCATTGTTGGAATATATTTTGTCTTCTTATAACTTACATTGACTCTTGATCCCATTAATTTTTTAGCAGATTGATCGATGAATTTAATAAAAAATCGTGAAGTTCCTTTATACCTTATCCAGCACATATCATCATTTTCAGTACCATTTATTTTCACTTCTTCTGTTAATTCGTTGACAAAATTTGGTGGATATTTATAATTTTTTGGGTCCTTATTATTCAAAAATTTTTGAGCTTTTGGGCTATAATATAATACCACTCCATTTGTGAAATCTTCTTCTTCCCTCATGTAAATAGGGTACACAGCATCTATAATATCTTGAGTATCCTTTGAAACCTTATTAGAATTCATTTCAGCTTTAACCTTTTTTACAGCAGCCGTTTGTTCAGTTAAAGCATCAAAATCATCATATAAATATTGTATAATGCTTGGATGACCTACCCACTCACCAAACCCTAATCGATTCATAATACAATGTGCAACTGCTTTTTTTGAAGTAATGCTACAAACACCTGCTTCTCCAGAGATTGTTGCAACAAATGCTATAAATTCATCTGAATACTTCATTATTTTCTCCGCATGGTTTTATTATTGTTTTTTTAATTAATAAACTTGAATAATCATCTGCCAACAATATTAAATTACCATTTTCTAAAAATTTACTTTTCTTTTTAAAATAATTATAATAATCAAATCTTTGATTTAACCCCAAGTATTCCTTATCATTTAAATCAGCAATAATTTTTTTCCTACCAGTGAAAATTATCCTTGCATATATTTTCTTCTTAACACTATCACTTTCTATCAAACAATGATTATTTTCATTAAAAGCAATAAATTCATTAGTAGAATCTTCACTAGTTTCTCCATAAAAAAAGTTTACTTGGCATGGAGATCCACACGAAACTCTAACCCTAAATATATCACTATTAATCTTTGTGATAATTGGAGACTTAACATCTTCTAGCAATAATTTATTGTCCCCATCAACTACTCTGTAAATATTGCAACTTGATTCATATTCGTCTGTGCATTTTGAAACTATTTCAAAATCAGGCCCTTTGGCGTATATTATATTGTTGATAGAAAAGAAATTTATCAAAAACAATCCAATTAAAATATATTTATTCAAGATAATACCTTCTATATTTCTAAATTAATTTCATCACAAAGATGCATTTCGTCATCACATCCGCAACCTTGAATTTCTTCATCTAAAGACTCTGCATCCATTGCTGCATTTTTTTGATATAGAGTTATATAAGCACCTGGTACTAATGCCAGTTCTACATTTTCAATAGCATCACTATAAATACGTGCACTACTTTGTTGCTCAAACTGGTACTCAGCTTCAATTTTTTTAGAATGGTTAATAAGTTTATATTTCATATTTTTTAATATATTAGTATCAAATATTTGACTTAAGTCAAATCTCATACTATACAGCCCACTTTCAGGCAGCTTAGGCAATTGTGCATTTACAGTCGCTCCCCCCACAAAACTATGCTGCCCCGCCTTACTCTCAAACTTGCCGCCTGTTGTTGTAAATATTCCACTGCCATTAATTTTCAGTTGCGAGCCCCCTGCGGTCAGTACGATTTCTTTAGGACTGGTAATTTCAATTTTATCTTCCGTTGAAATGAGCTTAATCACCTTTCGTGCAATTGCTTCAATAGCATCATCTTGGGCTTGTAATTCAACTTTCCCTTTTGCGGCATAAGCACTCAGGCCCTTTTGAGCCGCAAATAAACTGATTTTGTCTTGTGCATGACCAACAATATTCTTTTGAGCACTGAAATTAATCGAACCTTGTGCACTTTCTGCAATATCCTGTGAGGCTTGTAATACAATATCTTCCGGTGTAGTGAGTGCAATACCATTAGGTGATGCAAGCAACATCAACGCTTGGCGGAATAATTTGCCTTGTTCTTGTTTTGCCGCTGTATTGGATTTTTCTAAACCTTGCGCATAGCCTTCCATAAAGCCTTGTACTTTTTCTAATGCTTTTATGGGTGTCATCGCTGGTGGCAAACCAAAACCACCATTATTCAACAAATCATCGGGGTTAAATTTGATGTCCTCTATCAATTTACCCACATCTTTTAATGCTTTTAATGGATCTTCTTTTAGGTTGCTTTTCAGACTTGCGACTCTCCCCTGAATCACATCTTTACCATTTTCTTCAATATGATCTATGACAGACTTTAAGTTATCAAAGGCATCTTCGGCATCATTAAAAAATGCTTTAAATTCTTTTACAGTACTTGTGACATCATGTGCGATTGAGCCCATTTCTTTGACAAAACTTTTGCAGTTCTTTAACGCTGCCAATGGGTCTCGACTTAGCTCCTCCTTGAACAAATTTAAAGTCGCTTTGACACCTTCAGTAGTACTTTTGATTTCTAAAGAGTTTATTAACTTCGGCAAACGGTTAATCACATTCAATGCATCGGTCTGTTGCTTTACGGCTAAACCGCTCAGCATATTCATGCTCTGATGCCCTTGATTTAAAAGAGACTGAGCTTCAGCAGCAGCAAGATGATCGGCAACTGCTTTATCCTGTGCATAGGTACTAATGAGTAAACCTTTACCTGCACGCATTGCCCCCCAAGCATCCGTTCGCAGCTCAAAACCCTCACCACGGCCATGGCTACTGTCTTGTTCTTTAGGATGGCTAAGATTACCTAAATTCAGCTGTGTCGCTGCATGACTACTCTGTAATTGGGTACTGATCTGACCCGTCGTATCATCAAAGCGTAGTTGGTTAAAGCCTGCTCCCGCAACTTCTTGCGAGCGGATACCACTGAGTTTTTTGGTTTTAGGAAGTTGACCTTTGAGGTCAAACATGGTCTGAGAGCGTTCAGCTTCATGTATTCGTCCTACAACAAAGGGACGATCCACATCTCCCTCAAAAAAGTCGATGACCACAATCTCACCAATACGAGGATGGAAACGTGCGCCATAACCTTCTCCCGCCCATGGGGTCAGTACATCAACCCATGCCGAGTCACTGTCATTATCATTACTCCCTGCTCCACCATCATGACTGTGGTCATCACTGCGGGTGAACGTAAACCGAACTTTGATACGCCCCCAAGCATCGACATAAATACTTTCACCTTCTGGACCGACCACTTTGGCACGCTGTGGAAACGCAGGTGGCCGATGTAATAAAGGATCATATTCAGGAACCACGGAAATTTGCCGACGGACCACATACAGCTCGTTGGCCTGCCGTTCATCCCCTAAAGATAGCCAACGGCTTACGGCAAGTAACTTTTCTAATTGAACCAAAATATCTTTGGGTAAATTATTTTGGTTATAAAATGCTTTGCCCAATATGAGAAATTCACGATCTGTCGTTTGATGTTGATCGATTTCAGGATGATTTTCTAATTCAAACCAATACCCAACTTGTGCATCCCTTACGCTACTGCTGGCGGTAAAATATTTGGCTTGTAATTCCTGATATTGATTGAGTTGCCGATTCAACTGATCCAATTGCTGTGTATTTGAAGTGGTCGCCTGATCTGCACCTTTAAGGTCAGTTGTCCAAGCCGAACTTACGGTCCAAGCCTGCTCTAAACTTAAGGTTTCATTGTGCTGTTGCTCACTCTGTGCATGGGCGCTTAAGAGCGGATTACTTTGGTCTTGTGCCAAATGTTGAGCTTGCCAACGCTGCGTTTGAATGGTGGTCGATTGTAAAAAGCGTTCTGCCACAAAACTGGTGATCGTGTCTAAACGTTCCGTGGCATGACTCCGATGAAAGCGAATCTTTTTCCGCTCTAAAGCACTATAAGCCTGATTGGTATCAATTAAACGCAGCTGCTGTGCTTGCATCGGTGCAGCCGAAAATGCGACAAATAACTCCGCTTCATCAATTAACCAATTGATCCCTTCACTGCGCCAAAGGCGAGTTAAAAATGCATAATCACTTTCATTCGCCTGCATGGTGAATGGTCGAACATCATAGTTTCGAGTCAATCCATCCATGTTGAGGCTCAAGCTCGCGGCAAATAATGTGCTTTTTTGCTGCCACTCAGTAAATAGCACTTCGGTAATTTCACGCACCGACTTATTCATAAAGACACGGCTGTTACGACGCTTATGCCAGAGTGCTGTGGCATCCTCAATCACCAGTTTATAAACGGTCAATGCACCATCACTTTGACCTTGGCTTGCACCTGTAATCACACCAGTCAGGCGACTGAGTTGTCCCAAATCTGTCACTTGATCGACAGCCACTCGGCCACCGATAAACTGCTTTAAAGCCAGATGAGCATTGGTCGATAGACAAATAATTTCCGCACGAAAGCCTTGATTGATACGGTGTTGACCTTCAATCCGTTGAATAAAAACTTCTGTGTTTAATGATTCATTTGAAAAATGAATGTGTAGCGCACGTTTCTGTACGCTAAAGCCAAAGTTTTCCACCATGGCGTGAATATTTTTAAGCATTGTTATTATGTATTTAATTTTTTAATGACGGCATTTTAGGAAATGATTATTTTTTCGTCTACCCCATTTTGCAAATAATTTGTTGAATTCTTCTTTTTGGCTTTTGCAACACTTTAGTATTCAAGTGAATAGGAACATCAATACTGGATCATTTTTGCTGAGCTAACTTTTCGCAGCCGCTGAGATGCTGCTACACTCAAAATGCAATCTATAAAAAATTTTAAGCTCCATGATCACAATTGAATCCAAACTGCCTGCCCAAGGTGTGACTATTTTTAGCGTTATGAGTGCAATGGCGCAGCGTCTAAATGCACTGAACTTATCTCAAGGTTTTCCTGATTTTCCTGCACCTCCAGCACTGTTAAATGCGCTAAGTGATGCGACGCAACATGGTTTTAACCAATATGCACCCGGCGATGGACTGATGCATTTGCGTGAGCAATTGGTCCAACTGTTTGCTCATCGAGACCAATTAAATATTGACCCTCACACCGAAGTCACCATTACCCCGGGTGCAACCATCGGTATTTTTAGTGCCATTCAAGCTGTGGTTCATGCGGGTGACGAAGTGATTATTTTTGATCCGAGCTATGACAGTTATGCGCCCAGTGTAAAATTGGTTGGGGCTCATCCCATTCACATTGCCTTAGAGACGCCCCATTTTACTGTGGATTGGAATCGTGTTGCCGCTGCGATTAACGATAAAACCCGGATGATTATTGTCAATACACCGCATAATCCAACAGGTGCTGTTTGGGGGCGTGAGGACTGGCTCAACTTGATCGAACTGATTCGAGATAAAAATATTATTGTGCTGTCGGATGAGGTCTATGAGCATTTAATTTTTGATGGTCGTCAGCATCTATCTGCTTTGTCATTTCCTGAGCTGCGTGAACGCAGTTTTGTCGTGGGTTCATTTGGTAAAACCTTTCACGTCACAGGTTGGAAAACTGGTTATTGCATTGCAGCGCCAGCCTTGATGCAAGTGTTTCGCCAAATCTATCAATTTGCCAATTTCTGCGGTGTTACGCCCGTACAAATGGCACTGGCTAACTTTATGGCAGAACATCCTGAGCACATTGCTGAATTGGCCGATTTTTACCAAGCCAAACGTGACCGTTTCAATGCCGGCTTAAGCCACTCTAGATTTGAGTTGATTCCATCGGCAGGTACCTATTTCCAAAACCTTGATTACAGTGCCATACGCCCAGATTTAAGCGATGTGGAAATGTGTCAGTTGTTGGCAGAACAACATAAAATCGTGGCGATTCCTGTCTCGGTATTCTATCAAAAACCGCCGGAAAATTTACGATTATTACGTTTCTGTTTTGCCAAACAAGATGCCACCTTAGATCAAGCTGCAGAGATTCTCTCCGCGGTTTAAAGCAATATCTGCCCAAACGTTTTTTTAAAACAGACATGTAGAAATAATGAAGCCTTGGTTACTCAAAAACTAAGGCTTTTTTGAATGCCAACATGATAGTGTTATCAGTAACTTAAAATCATAAAAAGCCGCGTCTAGGACCTGAGCATGTCAAAACAACAGTCCCTCGTTACTCAGCAAAATTTATGGAAAACGTTTTTAGTTTTTCTGGTGCCTTTGATCGCCACCAATATTTTGCAGAATTTATCTGGGACCATTAACACCGTTTTTGTCGGTCAGATGCTTGGGGTGCATGCCATTGCAGCGGTTGCGGTATTTTTCCCGATCTTGTTCTGTTTAATGGCTTTTGTGATCGGGCTCTCGGCAGGCGCAACCGTGTTGGTAGGTCAAGCTTGGGGCGCACAAAACCTTGAAAAAGTTCGTACTGTGGTGGGTTCCACCCTTTTTATGACCTTGATTGGTGGCAGTATTATTGCCTTTTTAGGGGTGATATTTGCCAAGCCCATTTTATTGGCCTTAGGCACAGCCCCTGACGTGATGCATTTATCTTTGCCTTATGTGCAATGGATGCTTGCCGGTAGCCCACTACTCTTTATTTATATTATTTACACCTCGATTTTGCGTGGGGTCGGTGACAGTACAACACCGCTGATTGCATCGGGTATGACCATTGGTTCAGGGCTGATCATTACACCCGTGCTGATTGCCGGAAAATTTGGATTTCCAAGTTTAGGCATTATTGCCCCTGCCATTGCCAGTCATATCGGCTTTTTAATTGCCTTGGTATTTTTATATTTCTACTTAAAAAAGAAAGATCATCCGCTCAAACTCGACTTCGAGTTGATTCGTCATATTCGCCATCAACATGATCTCAGCAAAATTATCTTAAAACTAGGCATTCCTACAGGTATTCAGATGGTCACGACCTCTGTGGCCGGTCTCGTGATTGTCGGTTTAGTTAACCGCCACGGTGCTGATGCTACTGCTGCATATGGCGCGGTCAATCAGGTTTTGAACTATATCCAATTCCCAGCCTTGTCCATCGCGATTGCGGCTTCCATTTTTGCAGCACAAGCCATTGGTTCAGGTCATTCTGAATTAATTAATCGCGTGAAACGTACGGCCATCGGGATGAATTTCATTATTACTGGCATTTTGGTGGCATTGGGCTATTTGTTCTCTAAATATTTAATGGCGCTGTTTATTACAGATCCTGAAGTTGTGGTTCTCGGTCAAGAATTACTGTTCATTGTGCTTTGGTCGATTTTATTTTTTGGTGCCAGTGCGATTTTTGCTTCCATTATGCGGGCCAGTGGAACGGTGACCGTGCCGATGATTATTAATATTATGGCGATTATTTGCATTGAAGTGCCGTGTGCCTACCTATTCAGTGAATGGTGGGGCTTAAAAGGCATTTGGTATGCCTATGCTTTGGCTTTTGTCAGCTTATGTATTTTACAAGGGCTGTATTACCAACTGGTATGGAGACGAAAAGCCATCAAAGTATTGCTATAAAGTTTGCTAATAGCGTTCAATGCCAATCCACAGATTTGCATTTCAATATGAAAAATCTTGTGCGGACTCATGCATAAAGTTTGCCGTTAAACTGCTGTTTATTTTTCAACATTTGGTTTTATATCCTGTTGATTTATCTACACCTAGAACCAAAAAAAATTAAAACCCTCTTATTTTCAAACAATTATGGTTTGGCATAGATTTTGTTCTTATCCCTTTTATCTTTTAAGAATAATTGGGATGAAAAATTTTTTATGTTTAAACGTCAAATAAAGCTTGGGGCTTTTATTCCAACTACCTCACAGCATGTCGCAGGTTGGCGTCATCCTGAATCTCGCCCACAAGATCATCTCAATATTGATTATGCAATTGAACTGGCAAAAACCGCAGAACGTGGTCTATTTGATGCCTACTTTCTTGCCGATGGTCTGTCTGTCCGTTGGAGTTCTGCTGTCGAAGGTGAGAAAGGTTTGGGCGATAAAGGCGTCGGCTTTGAACCCGTCACATTGTTTGCAGCCCTGTCTGCTGTGACGCAAAATATTGGCTTTATTGCCACAGCGTCCACGACTTATGAAGACCCCTACATTTTGGCGCGAAAATTCGCTTCTTTAGATCATATTTCTAAAGGTCGTGCTGCGTGGAATGTAGTAACGACAGCCTCTGCCGATGCCGCAAAAAACTTTAACATTCAGCAGCACCCTGAACCCAAAGAGCGTTACGAACGTGCCGATGAATTTATTGAGGTGACTCAAAAACTTTGGGACTCATGGGAGGATGATACCTTCCATTACAACAAAGAAACTGGGCAATTTTTTGATGCCCGAAAACAACATCAGCCCAATCATCAGGGCCAATACTATCAGGTACTGGGTGCTCTCAACGTCTCTCGGCCACCGCAAGGCTATCCGGTGATTGTTCAAGCTGGGCAATCTGAAGATGGTCGTGAACTAGCCGGTAAATATGCCGAAGTGATTTTTACAGCACAGCAGAACTTAGCAGATGCGCAAGCCTTTTATCGTGATGTCAAAAACCGCTTAGTGAAATATGGCCGCCATGCAGATGACCTGAAAATTATGCCGGGGGTTTCGATTTTTGTTGCCAAGACAGCACAAGAAGCCCAAGAAAAATATGACTTTTTAAATAGTTTAATTCACCCAGAAGTGGGTTTAAGTTTATTGTCTGCTTTGGCAGGTGGCATTAATCTGGCCAAATTTGATCTAGATGCCCCTTTCCCGAAAATAGAAGATGCAGACATTAATTTCTCCAGTCGTCAGCAGATGATGATTGATATTGCCCGGAAGCACAATTTTAGTATTCGTCAGCTCTATCAATATATCGCTTCAGCCCGTGGACATTGGACCTTGATCGGCACGCCTGAACAAGTCGTAGATCAACTGCAAGAATGGTTTGAGAATGACGCTGCCGATGGTTTTAATGTCCTACCGCCAACAACACCTGCGGGGTTAAATGATTTTGTCGATCTCATCGTTCCTGAACTGCAACGTCGCGGTCTATTCCGAACGGCTTATGAAGGCAAGACCTTACGAGAAAACTTAGGTTTAAAACGACCTGTAAACCAATATGTTTTAGAAAAAAGACATACCTCCCAAGCCTCATAAACCAACGTTTAATAAAACTGAAAAACAAATGCCCCAACTGGGGCATTTTTATGGACTGATATTAATCCAACTTAAGCGATGATCATACTGACCTATATTTGATAAGCCTAAAAAAAGCCCTGAATTCAGGGCTTTTACATTGTCTAGGTGATGGTCAATTCAGACTTACCATGCAAATTTATAATCGGCAAATCGGTGAGATAAAGGTTCAAGCAACTGATCTTTTACTGGATCACTAAAGTCAGTCAAAATGTCATTTTTAATATTGGTCAGACGGACATCTTCGCGTTTACGCGGATGGGCTAAATGAATATCTACAATACGTTTAATTCGTCCCGGATGTGGCTGCATGACCACCACCCGATCACCCAAAAATACCGCTTCTTCGACATCATGGGTGACAATGATCATGGTGATTTTTTCACTTTGCCAGATTCGCTGTAATTCATCCTGTAAATTTTGACGCGTCAACGCATCAAGTGCACCAAAGGGTTCATCGAGCAGCAAAATCTGTGGTCGATTCACCAAACTCCGGGCAATCGCCACACGTTGATTCATCCCACCAGACAACTGCGAAGGATAAGCATCTTTAAATTGGGTTAATTTGACCAACTCTAAATGTTCATCAATCAATACATCTTCTTCTGCACGGCTAAACTGGCTTTTATGCAATGCAATCCGTACATTTTCCCGTACCGTCAACCATGGAAACAGGCGATGATCTTGAAACACGATACCACGTTCCAAACTCGTGCCCTGTATAGGCTGACCATCAACCAAAATCTGGCCCTGAAACTGACGCTCTAGACCAACCAACAACCGTAATAATGTGGATTTTCCGCAGCCACTACTTCCCACAATACTAATGAACTCACCCGGCTGAATATTCAGGTTAATGTCCTTAAGTACGGTTAAGTCTTCTTGCTTTTGTGTGGGATAATGTTTCGTTAGCTGCTGAATAGAAACCGAACCAGCTTGTTCTACGCTCATATCATTATTCTCTATTTGTGCTGACAAACTTTGCTGGACTAAACCTTAGAGTTTAGCCAGCGACACTTCCGTCGATTTAATTAACACCACCACCTCTGAACCTACTTTTAAATCTAAATCCTTCACCGAACGCGTCGTGATCACGGACGTAAAAAAGCCTGCTTTGGTTTCCACATCAATTTCTGAAACCACAGGACCCTCTACGATTTCATTAATCACGCCTTTGAATTGGTTTCGCACATTTACTGAAGTAATCGCCATTTTAATTATGCCTTTTGTTATTTAGAGAGCTTTACTATAAAACAGTTCAATCACTTGCTATATCTTGATTTATCCTTTAGTTATCCCGATTTTATTTATCTTAAAATCAGATAAATAATCCACGCATGAATTTATAGGTGAAACTGATATTTAAATATCGAATTATTATTTATCTTTTATTTTTAAATCTTTCATCATGATCTGCATTTTCAACAACTATAAGAAACGATATGTCTATTTTGACCCACCCTGCAGTGCCCTCTGCACTGAAACATAAACGGGCAACAGCGACGGTCTTTGCAGACCCGTTATCGCAAGCGTTGTTGTCTCGAATTGAACAAATTGCACCAAGTGAGGCCAATGCACTCATCATTGGTGATACAGGCACAGGAAAAGAGTTAGTTGCACGCCAAATCCACCAATTAAGCCATCGTGCCAAAGGTCCATTTATCGCAGTGAACTGTGGTGCCTTTACCGAATCGTTAGTCGAAAGCGAATTATTTGGACATGAAAAAGGAGCCTTTACAGGGGCAATTAATAGCCGTGTCGGTTGGTTTGAAGCAGCCCATAATGGCACCTTATTTTTAGATGAAATTGGTGACCTGTCCTTGCCTATGCAAGTCAAATTACTCCGTGTTTTACAAGAAAGAGAGATCGTTCGAGTCGGCTCACTCAAATCCATTCCAATTAATGTCCGAATCATAGCCGCAACCAATGTCGATTTAGAGCATGCAGTACAGGACGGGCGTTTCAGGGAAGATTTATTCTACCGCTTACATGTGGCGTTGCTACGCATTCCACGTCTCTCAGAGCGTCGTGGTGACATTTTGCCTTTGGTTAAACACTTCATTCAGGTCTATCAAACCAACCCACATGACACACCATTACGCCTCAGCCCATTGGCGCTCAAGAAACTCCATTTACATAGCTGGCCGGGAAATATTCGCGAATTAGAAAATACCATTCAACATGCGATTTTAGTCAGTGAAAAAGGTGTGATTGAACCAGAAGATATTAGTTTTTCGAGTATTCAAAGTGCATCGTCGTTTTCGCGTGCAGAACCTTTTAACTTACAAAATGCCACCTCTGCTGTAGCCAACATCAAAGATATTCAAGATGCTGGACAGTTACTTGAGCAGACCTTTTTACAAATTTTTCAAGCCGCAAATCAACTTAAGCATGACAATATTAATGAGCTGATTGAAGAAAAATTTATCCGAAGTGCGTATCAGCACTGTCAATACAATCAAGTGCATACGGCTCGTTTGCTTGGAGTGACAAGGAACGTGATTCGCACTCGCCTAATTAAATATGGCTTATTATAAATAAGTCATATTTTTATTTTCTCTACATTAAAATAATAATCCAGAAAAAAACTTCCAATTAAATATTCATCCACATCATTCTTTATTCATTGCATTATTTTAAATATAAAAAATCAGCAATAAAAAACCTCGGTATATCCCGAGGTTTTTATTTAATTTCCATTTCGTCTAGATTATTCCACAGGGTTACGTTTCCATGCTGTAAAGTATTTTTCTAGTCCAATCAAGAAGTAGTTAAAGGATAAACCCACGAGGGTAATGACTAATATGCCCACAAACATTTGTGGAATTTCAAAGCTAAATTGCGAATAAATAATCAGATATCCCAGACCTGCTTTGGCACCAAACATTTCTACTGCCACTAAGGCCAAAATCGAAATCGCCCCTGCCAGACGGATACCGACAAAAATCGTCGGAATCGACGCAGGTAGAATCACTTTTCGGAACAATTGATAGGGTTTTAGGCCCATGGTTCGTGCCGATTTAATCAGTAAGGGATCGACTGTTTGTACGCCTGTAATGGTGTTCAATAAAATCGGCCATGTGCACGCGTAGACCAACAGACTGATTTTTGAGGTTTCACCAATGCCTAAAAATAAGATAAACAGCGGCATTAACGCCAATGCTGTGGTATTTCGAAACAATTCTAACAATGGATTTAAGGTTTCAGCCACGAGCTTGTACCAACCAATGATGAGACCTAAAGGAATTGCGATCGCTAGGGCCAAAATGAAACCAATAATGGAACGCTTTATACTGGCCAAGAAATGGATGCCTAATTGACCGCTTTGATATAGCTGCCATGTGGTTTCCAATACCACAGATAACGGCGGTAAAAAAGCCGGATTGACCACACCACTCCGCGGCAGAATCTCCCACAGCAAGAAAAAAGCCACAATGGCAATGGTGCGTTTAAAGACCGTGTTTAACCAAGTGAATTGTAGTCTGGGTTTAATGTCGTTATACGATTGCGTATAACTGATGGCTTGTTTAGTCGATGACATAAATAAATCCTATGAATATTTTAGTTATGTGCAAGCTGTTTATGTTTTTCGAGGGCTTGCGCTTTAATCACTTCTTCACTGAGCAATGACCAAATTTTATGGCGAATTCGGCCATATTCAGGCAATGAACGGACATCTTCACTGGAGCTGCGCAGGCTTTGCGGAATTTCAATCACTTCCTTAATTCGCCCCGGTCTTGAGGTCATAATCGCCACACGCTGGCTCAGATAAATTGCTTCATCAATACTGTGAGTAATAAAAACAATGGTTTTTTTCGAACTTTTCCAGATATTGATCAGCTCAGCTTGTAAGGTTTCTCGGGTTTGCGCATCTAGGGCAGCAAAGGGCTCATCCATTAATAAAATTTCTGGTTCATAAGCCAAACTTCGGGCAATCGCAACCCGCTGTTTCATCCCGCCGGAAAGCTCATTCGGATAATGCTTTTCAAAGCCACTGAGGCCCACAAGCTGCAAATAGTATTCGGCTTTTTCGCGGCGTTCTTTCTTTGCTAGGCCTTTGGCTTCTAGACCAAATTCAATATTTTCCAGTGCGGTTAACCATGGATAGAGCGCATATTGCTGGAACACAATGCCACGGTCTAAACCCGGTTGAGTAATCTGCTTGCCACTCAGTAAAATCTGTCCTGCCGACGGTTTGGTTAAACCCGCAATTAAGTCTAATAATGTAGATTTTCCGCAGCCACTTGGCCCCACGATTGAAACAAATTCACCCGGCTGAATATCCAAAGTGACATTTTCTACGGCAACAAATTCAGGCTTATAATTTTTACTGCCGACATGGTTTTGTGCAGGAAATACCTTACGCACGTGATCTAAATGTAATGCACTGGTCATTGTTATATTCCTTTTGATTTTTGGTCTTGCGCATAGGGATTAAATTCATTGCTATAGATGTGACTGACCTCAATTTGATTTGGTTTTAATTTGTGTTCTTTTTCTAAGGCACTCACCCATGGGGCAAAATCCTGATCTTTTTGCACACCACCCACTTCGTGGACACCTGTGCCTGTGTAATATGGAATCAGTGCTGTATTTTCATTGCGTTGACGTTTTTCGATAATACTTTCCATACGAGCAATGATTTGCTCTTTCGGCGTGTTGTGTAACCATTCCTGTGCTTTAGCTACGCCACTGACAAAAGTACGAGCCAACTCGGGATGTTCTTGAATAAACTCTCCTCGCATCGAAAAACTACCTGCGGTAAAGGGGCCGTATAAATCAGTATCTTTAAAGATGCTGCGTACACCACCATTTTTTAAGGCCCGTTTTTCCAAAATGCCTGAGAACACCGCAATATCAATTTGCCCATTCCGTAGAGCTTGTTCTGAGCTCACGGGTGGCAACATAATCAGTTCGACCTGACGGATTTCATCATCAGTTAAGCCATGACGGGCCAAATAATCTTTCACCACAAAGTCATAATGTGCCCCATAGGCATTCACTGCGACTTTCTTGCCGATAAAGTCTCGTGGGCCACGAATAGGACTATTTTCTAGCACGTAGAAACCCACGTTTTGTTCAGCATCACTGCCATAAGATGCGACGACTGGGACCACATCTAGACCCGCGGCAATAACTTTCACCACAGCGCCATTAAAGGCGCCAGCGAAATCAACATCTCCTGCCACCAAGGTGAGTAAATCTTGTGGCCCACCTTGTACCGTGCCGACATAACTGAGTTTAATGTCGCCTAAATAGCCCAAGTCTTGTGCCAACTCAGGCAAAGATACCAGTCCCGGATAGCTTTGATAGCGTAGTTCTTTTAAAGCCACTTGCTGAGGTTCATCCACTCGCTGCGTGCTGCAACCAACCAAGGCTGTGCCAGCGACCAATGCTGCAAGGAACATATTGCGCCAGAGTTGAGGAATGTTATGGATTGTCATTTTTTTCATTGTTATGTTCTCCTATCCAACCTGCTGCCAAGCTAAAACTTTACGCTCAACCCAAGTCAGTACCGTATTGAGCAACACGCCCACAATTCCTATCAGCAACATGCCAAAAATAATCAGTTCGACATCAAAAGCCTGACGCCCTTGAATCACGATATTGCCCAGACCATTGCCATAGTTCGCCAATAAAAATTCAGAGCCGATGGTGGCAAGCCATGCGAAAATCAGCCCAAGTTGTAAACCGACAAAAATCTGCGCAGAAGCACCGGGTAATATCAATTTACGAAACGCGTATGTCTTGGGAAATTGGTAGACTTCGGCCACTTCACGATATTTATGCGAAATACTGCTCACGCCTTCAAAGGTATGTAGCGCCACGGGGTAAAACACCGACAAAGTAATAAACAGCACTTTGGCGCCATGTCCCTCACCTAAAAAAGTCGAAATTAGTGGCAACCATGCAAACAGTGAAATTTGACGCAATACATGAAAGCTCGGTGCAAATAACCAATTTGAAAGACGTGAACTCGCGATTAAGATGCCAAACAACACACCCGCTATCGCACCTATGCCATAGCCAATAAAATTACGTGCCAAACTTTCGCCAAAACCTGTCAAAAAGCTCGGTTGTTGGAGCACGGTTACTGCTTTTTGCAGCACGAGCCATGGACTAGGAATCAACTTTGGATCGACCCAATTTTGCTGTGAGGCTACTGCCCACAGTGCGATAAATGTCACAGGTAGAACGAGTGCTTTTGCTGCTTTAACTAAGACTTGGCGCGCTGCCCCGTGTAATGAAAGAATGCTCATGAGTTCCCTCCTACTCGGGTTGCGTGAAAGCGCGCAGTTTTTTCTAACCAAGCCAGCAAGGTATCTAAGACATAGCCCGTAATACCAATCAGAATGATCGCCATGAAGATCAAGTCCATCTGCATTAGCTGACGTCCCCACACCATGAGATAACCAATTCCTTCACTACTCGCTAATAACTCGACAAAAACCAATGCCAACCACGCCTGCATAATGCCTTGACGTAAACCACTGATCACACTGGGTAGTGCAGCTGGGAAAATCACTTCTTTGAGTTTCTGCCAATTGCTGTATTGGTAAACCTCTGCCACTTCCATCAAACTATTCGGCACATGAGTAATGCCCTTATAGGTTGCAATCAACACCGGTGGTAAAACAGCCAATGAAATAGCGGCAATCTTCAAAGCCTCATCGATGCCTAAGAAAATCATCAATAATGGAATCCAGCCAACTATGGGAAATTGCGCAACAAGATTCACCGTCGGAAAAATAAAGTCCCGACTACGCTTTGCTAATCCCAACACAGTACCAAGCAAAATCCCGACACTGGCACCAAGCAAGACACTCCATAAAATACGTTTGGCACTGATGGCAAAATGAAAACTCAATTCACCGCTTTGCCATAATTCGACTGTGCTTTGCCACACCAGACTCGGTGCAGGTAAAATCTGCTCAGGCAACCACTGTTTAAGTGTTGCCACATACCATAGACCCAACAACAAAACTGGCATCAGGAGTCCACACGCCACTTGCAAAGTTAGTTTTAAATAGGTCTTAAAAAAATCCAACGCACTTCGGTCACTTTGCAAGGGAACCGAATGTGCAGATACATCCGTAAGGCTCATAATTCTTGTCCTTTTACGCTCTGTTCTGAGACATCAGGTTTTAAAAATTGAATAAATTCCTGATCTTTGCTGATCAAAATAATCAGACCAATAAACACCAGCCCGATTGGTAAAAATAAATTTTGTAGTCCAACCTGTGCGCCAAATACGGCGCCTATCAAGCCACCCAACAGTCCACCCGAAGGTCCGACGAGGGCTAAAATTGGAGAAATCTTAGCCATCGCGGTTTGCTCACCGACTCGGGCGAAAGACATAAAATTGGCGATATGCAACATACCGAGCCCTAGTCCAAACATGACCGAAGCAGGCCACATCAACAGCGTGATTTTGGTTAAGGCTAAAATCAGTAATGCCGTTGCCATCAGGCTTAGGCCAATCAAATAAAACTTTTGATAACCCATCAGCTCAGTCAAACCGCCCATGCTAAATAGCGATCCCACAAAGACGATGCCTTGTACGGTCAGCAGCATCACCGCCATTGGCTCTGAAAGTGCAAAACTTTGGATAGCAATCACCACAATGAAAAAGCCAAAGTAGTTATTTGCCACGCTGCTCAAAAATTCCAATATGCAAACAATCCGCAGCGAGGCATGGGTTTTGATGAGTGCCAAAGGCGCCACAATATCTCGCCATTGAAAATGCGGGTGATTCGTCGCTTGCGGAGTGCTACGTTGAAAGCACCACGGAGCCAACAGCAAGGTGCCTAAAAAAAGCAAAGACACCACATAAAAACTTCCGCCATAGCCGAAATGCTCGATCAACAACACGCTCAATGCAGGCGCAATCAGGAAATATCCCATCATGTGCGAACCGCGAAACCAACCCGCACGGGCTGGACCTAGACGTTTTAAGTTGCTCAAAAAAACGGTATTGATCGAAACAAAGCGCATGGGTAAGACAAAACTCACCAAGGCTGTCACCGCAAAGAGGTACCATGCACCAGCTTTGAGTGGCGTTAAGCTATAGACCACAGCGCCCAACACACTGCCCATGCAGAATATTTTCAAAGACCCAAAGCGCTGTACCAACACGCCAATCGGCAATGCCATGATCAAAATGCCAAAATTTTGCGCTGCAGAAATTAGCCCCAATTGCAATTCGGTGGCTTCTAAATGCACGGCATACAAGGAAATTAATACCCGTGCGACACCCACACCCAGTCCAGCCAAAATCGTGAGCAGCACAAAACTGCTCATAAATTTGGTGGTTAATGGACTGGTAATTACATTGCTTTCAATCGGACGACTCATGGCTGCGACTTACTTCGGTTGACCTTGAGCATTAAATTGGCGCCAGTAACCCTCTAACTTCAGCTCTTTCAAGGCATTATTTAGATACTTCGGCTCATACCACGTTTTGGTATCCACATCACGACGGATTAAACGAGCGTCTTTGGCAATTTTTAAAGCACTGTCAATTTGTGAACGATGGAATTCATCGAGTAATGGTGTAGTACGGTCTTTTAAATTCCAGCCATCCCACGTTTTTTGATAATCCACCAACGGAATGCCACTTTGTGCCCAAAGTTTATATTGCGCACTACGGTTGGCTTCTTGAGAACTCCACTGCGCTTGTTTAATCAGTGTCGTCACGACACGTTGCACCACCTCTGGATATTGTTTTTCAAAACTTTCTGTCACCCAAAAGTGCGCAATCGGTGCAACTTTTGGATCTTTAATTTCAACTAAAGTTTTCGCCACTCCACGCGCTTGCAAACTAAATGGTGAAGTAATCGTGGCATCAATATCACCTGTCGCTAAGGCCGTACGTGCCGAATAGGCATCTTGCGAAATCACTCGTAAATCACGCTCTGCTAAATTGTATTTCGCTAACACACGGTTAAAGACGATCTGACCATTGGTCCCTTTAAAGACGGAGAATTTTTTGCCTTTGAGATCTGCAAAGGATTTGGCATTTGATCCAGCAGGCACCACCACATAGGTAGGACCAAAACGCCCTGTCGAGAACAACACTTTGGTTTTTAATCCCGTCGAACGTCCAACCAATGAGGGCAAATCGCCATGCAATGCAAAGTCCACTTTGCCATTGGCTAAAGCTTCATTGGTTGCAGGGCCTGCTCCTGGGAAAAAGAGCCAATTCACCTTAATGCCATCTTTTTTAAATTCTTGTTCGAGCACACCTCGTAAATGTGCTGTAGCTACAAAACTACCGCCCACTTTGGGTTTACCCCCCTCACCCGCAGCTGATACTGAAATGCGAATTTCTTTGGGATTGGCAGCATGCAATTGAATGCTTAAACCAAGTGCTGAAAGTGCCAAGAATGTGGCTGCGATTTTTTTAGAGATAATTTTCATTTTAAATGTTCCTTAATGGTTTAAATTTTTGAATTAAAAGGTGTACTGAACCTGAGCTTGCAGCTCATTGGTGTCTTTTTGATTTGCCGTTTCGATATCAAACAGGTAGTGATTCAGCTGTAATTGGAATTTTGTGGTTTGCGCAAAAAATAGGTTTAAACCCAAAGAGTGAATGTCATATTCACCAATACGGCCGCTTGCGGTGTCGAAATAAGTTGCGTTGTTTTTATTCGGGTTATAGCGGTCAAAACGGTAATAGCCTTGGACTGACTTCGGCCAGAAATCATCAAATTTGGCGTTGGATTTAATACTGTTGTAGAACTGATCGCCCAAGGTGTAGAAGGCGGTAAATGTATGCCCTTCCGCTTTGGCTTCTTTGATGTCTTGGGCTACGGTGTCGACATAATCGGTCTTGCCTTGCAGATATTCATAGGTCACACCAAATGGTGCGTGGTTATAATAAATATCGAAACCTAAACGATCACGTTTCGCAGCATTATCAGTGATTCCGCCGGCTGAAATTTTCGATTCGCCTTTGATATAAGAGGCACCAAACTTCAACTCACGGAAAATGCTGGCGTAGTCCACTGGCAAGGTAAAAGCCACACGACCGATATAATCTTTGCCATTGTTGTCATCTGCCTTATTACTGGCGTTCCCATTGGTCAACCCTAAGGCATACTCAAATAGCGGCGCACGGTAGTTCGATGCAAAGTCGACAAAAGGTTTGGCATCTCCACGGACGATAAATCCATTTTGACGATTAAACAGTCCTAAAAAGGTCGAAGCTGCAGCGGTACTAATGGTCGGACGCAAATCTTCAGGAGACTGCACATCTAGACCAAAGGGCAATAACTGCTGACCGAGCGTAAAGTTCAGTTTGGCAGTTTCAGGGCCCGCATTGGTGGCAAAAGCGTTATAGCGAACAAAGGCATCCAGTAAGTTAAAGTTACTGTTATTGGTGCCATCATTGCGTTTGCCATAACCAAAGGACAATTGATAATCGAGGTTTTTGCCTTCGTTATAATCACGGAATAAATTCCCACGCACACCAATCAGCGCATTCCCAATATCAAATGTCGATTTGGTTGCACCTAAGACACCCATTTCATCGAGCGCACTGGCACGCAGTTGAACCGTGCCATACAGGGTTGTATCACGAGTCGATTTGGTGGTTTGACGTTCATATTGACGTGACTGATCGTACTTATAGTTTTCAATATCTGCACGTAAGCCGTCGATATCTTCGGATGTTGCTGTGGTCACTTCTGAAACCTGCGTTTCACCTTCAACATCAGCGGCGTTGCTCGTATCGTCTGTCGTCAACGCGGCCATTTCTACGACTTTACTTTTGGTCGTCCCAGATTCCACTGCATTTAAGCGTTTTTGCAAACTCTCAATTTGTTGTTTTAAGCTGCTCAGTTCTTGCTGAAGTGCTTCATCCGATGCAAAACTCAGCGGACTGGTTGCGGATAAAATCAGTCCGACCGCAACGGTTAATGTGGTTTTTTTCATGATTTGGTTTCACTAACATTTTTCCCAAAGCGCAAAATCCCCCAACCCCATGCAAGGTGCATGAAGTGAATGTACTGCGTGGGTTTTTAAAAATTAATCTGAGTGGTCGTAGGTTTTATTCAACTTATGCACGACCGAAACTCGAAGACAGCTTTTAGAATTTAAGCGCGCATCATCGCGAGTGTCATAGCACAACAACATGCCTGTTGCAGGACACGAAAAGCAGAAAGATATCGATGCGTAAAAGTACTCATAAATGTTCCATACAGTGGTGAGTTTTGTTCACTCTAATATGGCAACAACTGTGCCAACATTTTAAGTATTTATTTTTTAAAGCTTTATTATTTAAACCTGATAAATTCTGTTGGTTTTAACGCCAAAAAACTGTTGGTTATTCAACAGTTGCTTATTTCAAATCATCAGATATCTCCATTTTTATATCTCATTTTATGAAATAAAAAATACACCTTGTGTTTTCCTTTAGCCATAAAAAAAACCCACTGACGTGGGCTCTTTTCAATTGATTTTAATTACCGCTTATTGACCAAATTTAGTCGCCATGGCAGTTAATTTTTGATAACCCGTCGGTAGCAAACGTTGAATTAAATCAATCGCTTTTGCATCATTACCAATCAATAAACGGCGCTTATCTTTTTGTACTGCTGCAATGATTTGACGAGCCGCTTCTTCAGGTGGACAACGCAAGAATTTATTAAACGACTGTGCCGATTTTTGTGGGTTCATGCCTAAACTTTTCAAGCTGTCATTCATTTTTGCGGCATTGGCAATATTGGTACGAATCCCGCCCGGATGTACACATAGCGCACTCACGCCACAGTTTTCAATATCCAATTCTTGGCGTAAAGATTCGGTAAAGCCACGTACTGCAAATTTAGTGGCATTATATGCCGACTGTGTTGGCTGTGCCGTTAAGCCAAACAAGCTGGAAATATTGATGATATGACCTTCACCACTTTGCTTAATATACGGTAAAAACTCCTTGGTGCCATAAACCACACCCCAGAAGTTAATATTGACAATCCACTCCAGCTCTTCGTAGCTTGCGCCTTCAACGGTCGTGCCCAATGCCACACCCGCATTGTTAAAAATCATATTCACCGAACCATGATCTTTAACGGTCTGTGCTGCCCATGCTTTCATTGCCGCAAGGTCTGACACATCGAGTTTTTGCGTGGTTACACGTACATTGCTGGCTTTCACTAAGTCTACGGTTGCCGCAAGACCCTGCTCATTCACATCGCTTAAAGACAGATGACAGCCTTGTTTCGCCAAAAGCACTGCCAATTGCTGACCAATACCTGAACCTGCACCTGTAATGGCAGCCACTTTATTTTTGAAGTTTTTCATTGTGATTCCTTATTCCTTTATGCTGCCGCTTGGCTTTATCACAGCGTGATCTCATTTGCCAATGTGTGCAGTTCGTCGACTTAATATAGTTTTGACAATACATATTGTCAATGTCATCTTAGGACGTGCTAAGCTGTTGAAATCGCCAATGCTTAAACATAGGTTTAAACTGAAATTATTGCTAAAATAAGACAAAATTCTGCTTTAGTTCAGCGTATATTTTCATGACAGATGCAACAAATCACACAGAACAACAACAGGCAAAAAATGTGAAGGAACGTCAATTTAAAGGGCTTTCTCTCAGTGAACGTAAGCAAGCGCGACGTGAAAAACTGATTGAAGCCGGTATAGAAGCCTATGGAACACATGGCTTTTTTTCAGTGACTGTGAAAGATATTTGTTTGGAAGCCAAGCTGACCGAACGCTATTTTTATGAATCATTTAAGAAAAGTGAGCAACTGTTCCAGACCATTTTTTTAAAATTAATCGATGAACTGCAACAAAACGTGATACAAGCCATCATGCAAGCATCTACCGATTCTAAAAAAATGATTGAAGCGGGTTTAACCGCCCTATTGTTAACTTTAAAAAATAATCCTCGCATGGCGCGCATCATTTACATCGATGCCATGTTGGTACAAGAGCTACATAACCAAGCCACAATTCATGAAACCATGATGCGCTTTGACCGTATGATTCATGCCTTTGTCATGCTGATGATGCCGAATATTAATCGTTCAGAACGCGAAATTTCAATGGTCGCAACAGGTCTCAATGGTTATGTCACCCAAATCGCGATTCGCTGGGTCATGAGTGGTTATAAACAGCCGATTGATGAAGTTTTATCGTCATGTAGCGTGGTCTTTTTGGCCTTGTTGGATGCTTTTTCTGAAAAACCCAGCAAATAAATTCTGAGCTCAACACTGATCTTTACAATTTTTTTGAATGATTTTTTGTGACAACAGCATGATGCAAAGCCCATGTTGTTGAATATTTCAGGATTTAAATTGTCACAATTTCTTTCTAAACCTCAATGAAAGATCATTTTTGCAATGATACTGTCATAATTAATCTTTGTAATAAGCCTGTCATAAATATAAAACGGTCTACCGTTTACATAAAATAGGGTATTGCGCTGTGAAAGATGACTATATTTTAATCGTCGACGACGAACTCCCGATTCGGGAAATGATCCATACTTCACTGGATATGGCTGGTTTTCAATGTCAGCAAGCTGAAGATGCCAAACAAGCGCACCAAATGATTGTGGATCAGCGTCCTGCACTGATTTTGTTGGATTGGATGATGCCTGGTGGCGTGAGTGGTGTAGACCTATGTCGTCGTTTAAAACGCGATGAAAATTTGTCAGAAATTCCAGTCATCATGCTCACTGCGCGCGGCGAAGAAGACCATAAAGTCCAAGGTCTAGACGCAGGCGCAGATGACTACATGACCAAACCCTTTTCCACCCGTGAGTTGGTGTCACGCATTAAAGCGGTGCTACGTCGCTCAAATGCCTTGGGTGGTGAAAAAACCATTGATGCCAATGGCTTAATCCTCGATCCAGTCAGCCAACGTGTCAGCTTTGGCAACACCATTTTAGATATGGGACCGACTGAATATCGTCTACTGGCCTTCTTCATGACCCATCCTGAACGTGCTTATACCCGTGCACAATTATTAGATCAGGTTTGGGGTGGAAACGTGTATATTGAGGACCGTACTATTGACGTGCATATTCGTCGTTTGCGTAAAGTTCTTGAACCTTTCCAAGCCGATCGTTATGTCCAAACTGTTCGTGGTACAGGTTACCGTTTCTCTACCCGTGCAGACGCTGTGATGGGTTAGTCATTTTAGGTCTTTAATTTTCTATGTACGAACCGTATCCCGTCCCTGAACTTGCCAGTGAACATAAAAAATTCCGTTACAGCAGTTTATGGACTTTTGCCAAGCAGGATTTAAGACTGCTGGCATTTTTCCTGCTCATTGCTGCACTCATCGGCTTTGGTATCGGGTACTTATGGATCTGCATCTTAATTGCCTTTGCAGTGTTCTTTGCATTGCAAATGCGTTCGCTGTACTTGGTTAACGAATGGATTTCAAACCGTCCCTATGATGTCCCGCCGAATTTAGACGGTATTTGGGGGGCTTTGCTCTTTAATGTATACCGTGCGCAGCGCCAAGAACGCATTGTACAAGCTGAAATGGTTGGTCTGATCGACCGCGCTCAATCTTCCTTGGTGGCACTTGCTGAAGCTGTGGTATTGATTGATGAATTACACCAAATCGAATGGTGGAACCCTGCCGCAGAAAAGCTTTTAGGGATTCAACAGCTGGATCAAGGGCGCAATATTTTAAGTATTTTAAGACAGCCTAGTTTTATCGAATACTTTACCAATATCGATTTAGCCCCCGATGGTTTGAAAATGAAATCATCGGTACTTGAAGACCATTATGTGCAAGTCAAATTGACCCGTTTTGGTCGCGAAAGTCGATTACTGGTGGCCTATGACGTCACACGTATGCATAACCTTGAGCAGATGCGTAAAGACTTTGTCGATAATATTTCACATGAGCTACGCACACCGCTCACGGTTTTAAGTGGTTATATCGAAACCTTTACCGATCAGGAAGATTTAAATCCACGCTGGAAGCGTGCGTTCGATCAAATGCAGTCTCAAACCCGCCGTATGAATGCTTTGGTCAATGACTTGTTATTATTATCTCGTCTTGAAAATGATAAAAAAGTTGCTAAAAATCAAATCATTGAAATGCCTAGCCTAATGAACCAACTGTATGACGATGCACATGCTTACAATGTGGATTATGGACATACACTGAATCTCGAGATTGATAGTCACTGTGACCTAATCGGATCAGATATGGAATTGGCGAGTGCCTTTAGTAACCTCATCACCAATGCGATTAAATACACCCCGAAAGGTGGTACTGTGACCATTGGTTGGCATGATGATGGTACGCATGGTTATTTTACCGTTGAAGATACCGGTATCGGGATTGATCCGAAACACTTACCCCGTTTGACTGAACGTTTTTACCGTGTGGACAGCGCCCGTAGTCGCCAAACGGGAGGAACAGGTTTAGGTCTTGCCATCGTGAAACACGTTTTGATGCAACATCAGGCACACCTTGAAATTGAGTCCAAAGAAAACCGTGGTTCGCTGTTTAAAGTAGTCTTCCCTAAAGAACGCTTGTATCATGTGAGCTAAGCAGAATCATCCCGCCGGTCTTGCTGTGCTTCCAACTGTTGTTCTTGTTGTTTGGCACGGCGATATGCAGGACGCTGTTGCATCCGTTGTAAGAAAGCCTGAATTTGTGGATATCGCCCTTGCGTTCGGGTCATGACGGCTTCTAATGGAAACGTCATCTGAATATCCGCAAAGCTAAACGGTCCCGCAAAATATTCATTTTCCGCTAAATGGTTTTCTAAAAACTCGATATGTTCTTTTAAGCGAGGTCGTACAAAACCTTTTTTGACCCCATCACAAATGCGATTAGCTACGGGTTTGATGACCCAAGGTACATGGCGTGGCACATTGCTCATGACCAACTGCATCACCAATAACGGCATCAGAGAACCTTCGGCATAATGCATCCAAAAGCGATATTGTTGTTTTGAATGTTCCGCCTTGGCTGCAAAAAAATCATGCCGATCGTACTTCTCTTGTAAATACTCCAAGATCGCTGCAGATTCTACCAAGACCAGTCCATCATCCTGCAATATGGGCGACTTTCCTAAAGGATGGATGACTTTAAGCTCAGGGGGAGCAGACAAATTTGGCTGGCGCAGATAAAACTGAACCTGATAATCCAGTCCTAATTCCTGCATTGCCCATAAAATACGAAATGAACGAGATTTTTCTAGATGATGTAGCACCCGCATGGGTTCATCTCCTATATGAAGTCTAAAATTTTCTTATTTCTGGCAAGCCATTATTATTTTGAATTACTTAAATCATAAAAAGTGTCAGATCACTGCTTAGGGCTATATCAAAACTAAATTTTGCACAGTACAGCAGCGACCTGCTTTTAAATTAAACTAGAGTGGTTTTAATGTCTACACTGCGCAATAAAGTTTTTGTCACTGGGGTTTTTTCACAAATGGACAAGATTTTTTGCTCTAATTCTGCATCCAAGGGCGTTTGAAAATGTAGACGTCGCTCAACCCATTCAGCACCTTCACGGTTCGCACAAAAGTCTGCCTCAATACGAAACTCACCCAATTGAATTTGTTTATGTGCTGCATACATGCGCAAAGTAATCATGGTGCATGAAATTAAGGAGGCACACAGTAAATCATACGGTGCTAAACCTAAATCCCCGCCACCAAATGATTCGGGCTTATCGGTAATAAGTTGATGTTTTCCACTCTGAATTTCACCTGCCCACGGTGCTTCTAAGGTGTTTACTGTTGCCGTTGCGACGATACCCATAATGACTCCCTCATGGTTATGCCGCACCATTTTCACCACAGGTACGGCTGTTCATTTTGATTTTTAAGTTAACGTGATGGACGCATTTTATCAGGGAAAGCCGGTGCTTCTAGTCGTGGACCATCATAGTCAGGAATAGAGCCAAAGCGTTCGTCCTGATTAATCCACTGCTCACGGGCAATATTCAATTCTTCTTGTGTGCGCCCCACAAAATTCCACCACAGCAGAATCGGTGATTCAAAAGGTTCACCTCCTAATAATAAAACACGGCCACCTGCATGTAGGTCAATTTTGACTTGGGTTAAGCCCGGCTCAAGTACCACCATATTGTCTTCATTGAGCTCATGACCATTGATACTGGCAGTCCCTTCGAGGGCCATAAAGCCATATTCAAATTTTGGATTGAGCAGCAGGACGGTACTTTGACTTTCCGAACTACGCAGATCGACACCTAATAATTCACTATGTACTTTTACCGGCGATTTAGTCTGTAAAAATTCACCCACCAATACCGTCAATTCAATCACGTCTTGTGTCACCACAGGCAACTCTGGGTAATGGTCAAACTGGGGCGCCATATTTATTTTGTCATCTGGCAATGCAATCCAAAGCTGCGCAGCATGCATTTGCGTTTCAGACTCTGGAGCAACCTCAGTATGCGAAATACCATAACCTGCTGTCATGAGATTGACTTGTTTGGGCTGAATTAACTGATGTGTGCCCAAACTGTCGGTATGCATCATGGTGCCATCAATCATCCAGGTAAATGTTTGCAAACCAATATGTGGATGCGGCCCAACATCTAAGCCATCACCTTGAGGGAAATGCACTGGACCAGCATGATCAAGGAAACACCATGCACCAATCATTCGTTTATGACGACTTGGTAAAGCTCGTTTAATCACTGTGCCTTGACCAATTTCAGCACGGCGCAGTGGAAATTCTTGAATGAACTGATTGACGTATTTTTCACAATCGTCGGAATGAGATATTTCTGTGTAATTGGTATTGGTCATATTCTTACCCTAAATTTGGCTAAGCCGATGCAAGGACTATCGGCTAGAGCTATGCATTTTTTTCCATTATATCTGCATTAACTCAATCTTCTTCAGCTGTCATTAATACGCTGAATCACAGAGATAGGACAATCGTTTTTTTGTTGCCTAATATGACATACAGCATAACAGTTATTGATGCTTATTTAGACAATACCCAATGCAAAATTACTTGTTCAAATCACGTGAAATGTTAATTTAAGCAACACAAATTAACACTCATTTTTGACCAAACAATACCAAATAATTCACAAATCATTGAAATAACGTGTTTAATTTTAAATAAAAATGATATAAATTATTTGAGTTACATAAATTTACATACAAACCATGCTCACCCGTCGGTCATCTTGCATGATCAATGAGTATAAGAAAGAATCACGTACACTGATCCAAAATGCCTTGAAAGGAACCTTTATTCGCGTTCCTGCTCAATTTCGTCAAGAATTTTTCCACTACCATCGTCGTCAACTTTTTAAATTCTTTTTCCAAGTCAACATCGTGGCACAATTGGCCTATCTCTCTTATGCCATAGCGGATTGGTTTATGTTGCCCGATGTGGGCTTGCTCGCGATAGGCTTAAAAACGGCCTATACCTTACTGATGATGGGCATCACATGGGTCATTTATACATATAGCAAGAGCATTTTACTCTTTGACTTGATGCTTCCCCTATCGATCGTTGGCGCTTCTGCCCTGTGGTTTAGTCTACTCAATTTATCCAATAGCCCTGATGTGCCGATTTATTTATATGCATCCTTGGTTTTTATCGTGTTAGCCAATTTATGTGTGCAAATCCGCTTTAAAGCTGCTGTGCTCATTTCTCTGTGTATCAGTCTAATCTTGCTGATTGGGGTGTATTTCGCCGTTTCTGGCAATATCCATCAACTGCAACTGTTTATCTTGATCTATTCCCCTGTGTTGTTATTTAGTTTGTATATCAGTTGGAATTCAACGCAAAAATCCAGAATTGTTTTTTTACACAGTAAACTCGATCAGTTGAACCGTGAAGCGCTCAATATTATGGCGCATACCGACGTGCTGACCGGCTTAAACAATCGCCGTCAATTTATTCAACTTGCCAATTATCATATTCATCATCAGTCCAAACCGTTACAGCCGCTTTCATTACTGATTTTTGATGTCGACAAATTTAAAAATATTAATGATCAATTTGGGCACTATATTGGTGATCATGTTTTACAACAAATTGCAGAAACGTGCCGACATACCTTACGTAGCCAAGACATCATTGCCCGCTTCGGCGGTGAAGAATTTATAATTCTTTTACCGCAGACACACCTGCGTCAGGCTCAAGATATTGCCGAACGTCTACGACGGGCAATAGCCGATGATTATTTAGAACTTGATACACTACAAAAACTTAAATTTACCGTTTCAATTGGTGTTGCCGAATTTGGTCAAAAAAACCGAGATTTACAAAGTGTCATTCGCATGGCCGATCAGGCACTTTACCAAGCAAAATCTGCAGGACGCAATCAAATTTCAACTTATAAAACAGCAAGTTAATAATATATTTTGTAACATTCATCAGACGATTTTTTATCATTCATTCGAAAAATCCCTAGTTTCAGGTAGATATTTTTGTGTGTTTTTTGTTCATAATTTGTCCTAAGCCATTTATGGAGAAGGGACATGTCTGTTGATGTACGAATGAGTTCTTGGACTAATTCGTCTGCTCAGGAAGTTCGTAAAAATCATACTCATACTTTGAAACTTTCTGAGTGTGATCTTGCCAATCGTGCCGAGATTGAACAAGCCATTGCAGATCCCTTTGCACGTATTCCTACGCAGTTTAGAAACTATTTTCTACAACATCAGTATGCCCATCAGTTACCTTATTTGCGTCAAGTAAACTACATGGCGCAGATTACGTTTCTTCTTTATTTTTTTGCTGACATTTTTATTATCCCTGACATGTTCTTTTGGTCAGGTCTTTCTCGAGTGGCCATGATTGTTGCTGCCTTATTGGTCAGCTTCTATCTGTTTAAATACAAAAAAGATATTCGTGTGCTCGACATGATCTTACCGATTGGGACAGTCTGCAGCACCGCGATTTGGATTGGCTTATTACTGGCTTCAAATAGCCCAATGGTCTCGTCCTATATCTATGGTGCAGCGATCTTTATCTTGATTGCCAATGTCTGCGTACAAACACAATTTAAGCCAGCCTTGTATTGTTCGGGCCTCATTTCGCTATTGGTATATTTTGCGGTGAGTCAGCTTTTATCATGGCAAGAAGCACTGATTTTTGTGGTGGTGTCTATTCCTGTTTGGATGATCAGCCTGCATATGAGTTGGAACAATACACTCAATGCACGTCGTCATTTTTTACGTACCCTGCTTGATGACTGGAATATGCATACACTGAAAAATTTAGCGCATACAGATGAGCTCACCCAGTTATACAACCGTCGTCAGTTTGTTCAGTTGGCTGAGCATCGCATCCATGAATGGCCAACGCCTGCAAGTACTTGCTTATTGATGTTTGATGTCGATCATTTTAAACATATTAATGATAATTACGGTCATGATGTTGGTGATCAGGTACTGCAATGTATCGCTGAAACCACCCGCAAAGAAATGCGCCAAAAAGATGTCTTGGCTCGTTTTGGTGGCGAAGAATTTATTGTGCTTCTGTCGGAAACGCAAATACAGGATGCAATGTTGATCGCGGAACGTATTCGTTTAACGCTTCAAAATCAATCTTTGCTGAATGTCGCAAATCACCCGATCCAATTTACCGTTTCCATTGGTGTTTCACAGCTCAAATCACATAAGCAAAATTTAACTGAACTGATTAAGCAAGCGGATATTGCGCTGTATCAGGCAAAAGAAAATGGCCGTAACCGTGTAGAGCGCTATGATTCAAGCATGAAACCCGAACGTAAATCGACGAAATCTTGGCAGAGCTTTACCCATAAAGCAAAACCCAAAGCTGAACCGAATAATGAAAGCGATAGTAGTTGGTCAATTGTTTATAAATAGAATGTTGAGATATAAAAAAGGACGCCGAGGCGTCCTTTAAGTTTATTTAAAAACTATCTTCATCAAAACGGTCTTGATCTATTTTATAAATATGGAAACTTCTTTCAATTTGAATACCCAAGCCAAATTCAATCATGAGAGATGTAAGCTTGTCACCATCAATTAAAACAATGCCTGATTTCTTTGCTGACTCAATTGCTTCTTTACTAAAACAAGAAGTAGTAATAAATACGCCCTTTTTCGCCACTTGATCAGCCAAAGCTCCCTTAAACTATTGAATGTCAGGGCGCCCCACCGTATTTTCCCAACGTTTAGCTTGAATATATATTTTATCTAAACCTAAACGATCTTCACTGATAATACCGTCAATGCCGCCATCACTGGTTTTACCTATTGCTTGGGCTGCGTCTTGATGTGAACCGCCATAACCCATTATTACCAACAAATCGACAACTAATTGCTCAAAGAATTTGGGTGAATTACTTTTAATTTTATTTAATAGCTCATCTTTAATTGTTTGATTAAGCTCCTTTGATGATTGTTCGATTATTTCTGCAGGCGTCAAATGTTCTGTTTGAATAGATGTAGCATGCTCTTCTATTAGAACTAGATTTTGAATATTTTTATTATGGTTAGAACCAATTTTATAATCAGAAAACCCTTCAAACTGCATCAAATACTGATTAGTTATATTGGATAAGCTGGACAAATCAATAGACCAACCTAAAGTACTTAATTCGCAAAGACCACGTGATGGTTGTTGTATCAAACCTGCTTTAACCAAATATGTTTTCGCCCAGCCAACACGATCATAAAATACTGTTTTTGTACCACTAGATAGCCTTAAATTTAAATCAGCTTCAGATAACCCAGATCTTTCAGCTAAAATTTTTGTGGCAGAACTTAATTTTATTGCCTCTTTTTGTTCTGCTAAAAGTTTCATTAATGGAAGCATCAACTGATCGTATGTAGGCAATGACATTTAACTTGCTCTTTTAAAATAGTATTTTTCATAATTATAAATAAAAAAAGGACACTGAAGCGTCCTTTTTTTATTAGAAATATTTAGGTTTCCCTAAATAGCCGCGAGCATAGCTCTTGGCGTAAAACTGGCACGAAGCAGTGCTTCGTGAAACCCCAGTTTTACTCCCATTCAATCGTAGCAGGTGGTTTAGACGATACGTCATAAACAACACGAGAAACTTCAGCAATCTCGTTCATGATACGTGTAGAAATCTTGTCTACTAAGTCGTATGGAAGATGTGCAAAACGTGCAGTCATAAAGTCCACAGTTTCTACAGCACGAAGCGCGATCACCCATGCATAACGACGGCCATCACCTACGACACCCACAGATTTCACAGGTTGGAATACAGCAAATGCTTGTGCAGTTTTGTCATACCAGCCGCTTGCGCGAAGTTCTTGCATGAAGATGTCATCTGCTAGACGAAGGATATCTGCATATTCTTTTTTCACTTCACCAAGAATACGTACACCTAGACCTGGGCCTGGGAATGGATGACGGTAAAGCATTTCAAATGGAAGACCAAGAGTTGTACCTAAACGGCGTACTTCGTCTTTGAACAAATCACGGATTGGCTCAACCAATTCGAATGCTAAATCTTCTGGTAAACCACCCACGTTGTGGTGTGATTTAATCACGTGTGCTTTACCTTGTTTGCTTGCCGCAGATTCAATTACGTCTGGGTAAATGGTACCTTGAGCAAGGAAGTTCACACCGTCAAGCTTACGTGCTTCTTCAGCAAACACTTCAATGAATTCACGACCAATGATTTTACGTTTTTTCTCTGGATCAACTTCACCAGCAAGTGCTGTTAAAAAGCGATTTTCAGCATCGGCACGAATCACGCGGATACCCATGTTTTTCGCAAACATGTCCATCACTTGCTCGCCTTCGTTCAAACGAAGTAAACCGTTATCTACGAATACACAAGTCAATTGGTCGCCAATCGCACGGTGTAAAAGTGCAGCTACAACAGATGAATCTACGCCACCTGAAAGACCCAATAGAACTTTTTGATCACCAATTTGCTCACGAAGTTGTTCTACGCGAAGATCGATGATGTTTTCTGAGTTCCACAAGTTACGGCAACCACATACGCCATGTACGAAGTTAGACAACAACTCAGCACCTTTCGCAGTGTGTGTCACTTCTGGGTGGAATTGGATACCGTAGAAACGACGTTTTTCATCAGAAACCATCGCCACTGGGCAGCTTGGTGTGCTTGCAGTGATTTGGAAACCTTCAGGAATTTGAGTCACTTTATCGCCATGACTCATCCATACTCTTAATTGGTCTTTGGTATCTTCAAGATCACCAATTAAAGCGTCACGGACTTTAATATCAACTTCTGCATAACCAAATTCATGCACAGTACCTGGCTCAACTTTACCGCCAAGCTGTTCTGACATGGTTTGTAGACCATAGCAAATACCTAAAACAGGTACACCAAGTTCAAATACAACTTGTGGTGCGCGCGGACTACCTTCTTCATGAACACTTTCTGGACCACCTGAAAGAATGATCCCGTTTGGGTTAAATGCACGAATGTCTTCTTCAGACATATCAAATGCGTACATTTCTGAATAAACACCAGCTTCACGTACACGACGTGCAATAAGCTGACTATATTGAGAACCGAAATCCAAAATCAGGATACGGTCTTCAGTAATTTGGGTATTGGTAGTCATGGCAAACAACTATGCAGGCAACGAATATAAGCGCCGTATTCTAACATTTTTCTTGGACTTTCGCACACTATTCGGACAGGGGCAAAAATCCCAAGCCAAACGGTGTTTTTTACAACACATTTCAGGACTTTACCCATCCGCTTTCAATCAGCGATAGACATGAAAAAAGCGGCAGAACGCCGCTTTGATGGATGCTCGGACTCATGACAACTTTATTTTGATTTTTCAATCCAATGATCAAAACTGAATTTACCAGCACCATGCAGCATGAGAAATAATAAGCCGCCAGACATCGCCAAGTTTTTCATAAAGTTAATGCCATCTTCAGCACCACCATGGAATAAAAATGCAGTGATTAAACTAAATACGGTTAGACCCAATGCCGCAAAACGTGCTTGAAAACCAAACAATAAAGCTAAGCCACCACCCAACTCAACTAAAATGGTGATCGGAAGTAGCCCTGCCGGTACACCCATTGACTCCATATAACCTGCGGTTGCAGTGTAAGCCGTAATTTTGCCCCAACCTGCCACAATAAAAATATAAGCCATTAATATACGTGCAACGAGACTGATCACTGCATTGATTTGAGGCTGTTGACTAAGATTTTTCACCATCAAATTTGGGTTAAGCATACTGAAACCTATTCTTAATACTGTTCAAAAGATGTGCTTAGATTAGGTCGTTTCTTATTCTCTTTAAATATGCTTTTATAATACTCATCATTCCATATATAGAACGATTTTACTGATAATTAATTACGTTTTAATACTGACTTTACTGCCCCAGACTGATAGCATCAGACCACTATTTTACGCATATAAGCCCCATGGAACTGATTGATTTTATACTACATGTTGATGACCATTTACTCGAGTTCATTACCAATTATGGCGTATGGATTTATGCAATTCTGTTCCTGATTATTTTTGTTGAAACCGGTTTAGTCGTCATGCCCTTTTTACCGGGTGACAGTCTTCTGTTTGCAGCAGGCGCGCTCGCTGCGTCAACAGGTGCCATGGATCCGTGGGTTTTGGTGATTTTGCTGTTTATCGCTGCGGTCTTGGGCGACACGCTGAATTACCATATTGGTAAATATATTGGCCCACGTGTCTTTGAAATTGAATCACGCTTCATTAACCGTCAACATTTGGTGAATACGCAAAAATTCTTTGAAAAACACGGTGGTAAAACCATTATTTTTGCCCGCTTTATTCCTTTTGCACGAACCTTCGCGCCTTTTGTCGCAGGTGCAGGCAGCATGAACTATAAGTACTTCCTGACTTTTAACATGATTGGTGCGATTTGTTGGGTTGGCTCATTTATCACTTTGGGTTATTTATTTGGCAATATGCCCATCGTGAAAGATAACTTCACCCATCTGATCTTCGGCATCATTATTATTAGTATTTTACCGGGCGTGATTGGTTTTATTCGAGCAAAATTAAAAAAGTAAACTGATGTGGTGAACGCTTTTAAGCAAAAAAGCGTAAAACCACAGGAAACATACATAAAATCAGCATCAGGGCCGATCCTTTATACAGAAGATCGGCCTTAATTTTTTGGGTCTTACCCGCCAAAATCGTCCGTCCAAATGACATCCAAAACAACGCAACAGGCAACAAAACCACACTAAATACAGCGAAAACCAAAATAAAATTTAATGGGCTTGCCCAAGTTTCTATCGGGAAAATACCTGCAGCAAAAAGCAAGGCTTTCGGATTTTTTAATGAGGAAATGAATAATTCACGTGGTTGAATTGAAGGATGTTTTTGATTGTACTGGTGTAAATGCGTCGATTTCCACAAATGAAAAGCCAACCATAAAACATAGGCAATACTGAGAAAATGTAGCAAGTGAATTAAATTCGGCCACACTGGAGCGCTTAAATGAATAATCAACGCCCACAAATTTATGGCATAGAAATAGCCCAATAATTCTGCAGGAATCAGCATGCACGTCTTTGCAATGCCTTGTTGATGCGCAGAGCTTGCCATTAGTGCATTGCTAGGTCCCGGCGTCATCATCACCGCAATCATTGCCAATACAAAAAGCCAACTCTCAATCATAAATACCCAGACAATGTTTCAAAGCGCACACCTTAGCCGAAATGAATTTAAAAAAACAAGTACGCGCTAGGTCAGTTTTATCCTTGTACAAGTCAAAGTGATCACGCTGAATATTCAAGATCAGAAGGAAGTATTGAAATACACCAATAATATTTAATTTAATTTTTTCATAGATTTAAATATTTTATTGGCTCTAAATAGTGCAGTTTATTTGGCTCAAAAAAAATGCCAGTAGACGCGTCGCCTACTGACAAATTTTATTACACTTTTCTCATAGCACAGGCCTAAGCCTCAGCTCATGATCCGCTTATGATTTTGCTGCGGTAGCCGAATTTACGCGAACGATAATCGGACAACCTTTAAATTTTGCTGCCTGTACAATCGCTTCTTGCTCACCTAGAACGCGTGAAAGTTCGGTACGTTTGGTATTTGAAGATTGTCCCATATTGACCGAAATACTCGGACCAATGCCCCAACCTCCACGGCTGCCCCAGCCACCACCAAGGCCTACACCCACACCAACGCCTGTACGCTTCGGTGTTTCTACACCATTTTGAATATAGTCGTGGATTCGGTTGTATTCGCTTTGCAATTGTTGGCAACTCAAAGACTGATACTGTGTAGGTGAAACATAGCTTGGTTTTGGCGTACTTGCACATGCACCCAATACAACAGCAGTGAAAGCAACTAGACCACATTTAAGTGCATTCATACTTTTCTCGATACTACTTTTGCTCAATTTCATTGAACAATGATTGATAGGCTTGCGTCAATTTATGATCTGCAGCCAAATGGATTAAAGGTTGATTTTTATGATGAGATTCTTTCATCAGCACCGAAGGCGGTAACATGCTGTCCAATACAGGAAGTCCTTCATCTTTGAGTTGTTGTACAACTTCGCGCGGCAACTTCGCCTGTGCCTGAAATTGATTGACCACAATGCCTTCAATTTCCAAATGATCATTATGATCATCCTGCGTTTCTAACACATTTTCGATCAGGGTCTGTAAGGCACGTTTTGAAAACACATCGCAGTCAAATGGAATCAGCACGCGATCTGCCGCAATCAACGCAGATAAGGTAAAAAAGTTAAAGGCCGGCGGTGTATCAATAAACACTCGATCATATTGACCGCTCATCTGCTGCAAAGCATCGCGGAGTTTGTAAATTTTATGCTTAGATTCTAAGGCATGTGCCAACGCGCCTAAATTTGGACTGGCAGGAATCACATCTAAGCGTGGATAAGGTGATGCATGCACATAGCTTTCCAAACCTTTGGCACGACCTTTCAAAATCGAACCGATGGCATTTCCCAACAAACCTTTACTTTGTTGTGTCCCCAAGACTTCTTCAAAATAATTTTCAATATTGGGTTCAAGTGCAGGCTTATCTGCCGAATACGTCGCATCATCCCCCAACAAATATTGACTTGAATTGGCTTGAGGGTCGAGGTCAATCACCAAAGTTTTTAAACCTTGGTGCGCGCTTATCGCCGCTAAATTGACCGTAATACTCGATTTCCCCACACCACCTTTTTGGTTAAATACCACACGCGTACGCATTCAAAACCCTCTAATCTTTGTTTTTCTACTCAAGCCTTGAAATCGGCCATGTGGATAAGCCATTTATCCAAAAACTGGTTTGATTATAACCAATGTAATGATGAAAATAAGTGCAATAGCTGCAATAAATAAGCCCGCACGGCGCTGAACCAATAAAATACTGTCATCTTTTTTATACGCTTTAGATAAAGAAGACAGCAGCACCAAAAACAGCACAACTTTGGCATAGAACCATGGCTGCACATCAAAGTTCTTCATAAACAATAAGATAATTCCAGTCACGGCAATTAATGTCATTGAGCCATGTTGCAAAGCAACAAAAAACTTCCGCCCTGCCGGATTGGGTAAATTGCCCTGCGTCCCTTTAAACAACGTAAAAGCACGAATGAAAATGGCAGCACAGCCTAAAGCCACACCACACATATGAATGATTTTAATGATTAATTGCGTTTCCATGGCTCACCTTAAGATGACTTAGGTGCATGCGCACATTCAGGGCTAGTGGTGTCTTGACCTTTCCATTCTTCGAGTAAAAACGCATGAATGGCCAAGGCATGAATTTGCCCCGGACTAAGTAAATCACCGGCTGCGGCATAGACTTTTTGATGACGTTGCACCAAACGCAAACCTGCAAATGCCTCACTCACGATCACTGCTTTAAAATGCGACTCTTTACCTGGGAAATAACCTCCATGACCTGCGGACTCATTCACCACTTCAAGATGTGTAGGCGCTAATGTCTGTAGACGCTCAATTAATTGCTGTTCTAAACTCAAAACGGCTCTCCCAAATTCAAAAAAAGGTTCAACTGGTCTTAGTATAGCCTGTATTTGTTGAAGTTCTTGTGTCGCAAACTTGCTGAAACCATCTGAATTGCATGATTTCATCAAAATGGAAGCCTTCGACCTGCAAAAATCTTCCGAATTTCAAACAAATTGTTTTTATTTTATGCAAACGATGCACAGATTTTCATAAAGTTATTGACCTGAAAAATCCTTAATGTATTATACGTGGCTATGCGGGAATAGCTCAGTTGGTAGAGCATAACCTTGCCAAGGTTGGGGTCGGGAGTTCGAGTCTCCTTTCCCGCTCAAAATTTTTTCATTCGGTTTTTTATTTAAAAAATTGGATAGACTCCGCGGGAATAGCTCAGTTGGTAGAGCATAACCTTGCCAAGGTTGGGGTCGGGAGTTCGAGTCTCCTTTCCCGCTCCAAATTTTTTTCGATTCAGTTTTTTAGTAAAAAAACAGGATAGACTCCGCGGGAATAGCTCAGTTGGTAGAGCATAACCTTGCCAAGGTTGGGGTCGGGAGTTCGAGTCTCCTTTCCCGCTCCAAATTCAAAAAGCCCTCATCGAAAGATGGGGGCTTTTTTTATGTTGATTTTATTATATTTTTTAAAAATAACTCTTCATTAAAAGAGCTATACTTGCAGCAAAGCTAAACATAACTTATATCGTTTGTGACCAAGATGTGACCATTTAGTGCCATGCTCTATATAAATCACCTTAAATGACACCATATTCCACCAAATCACATGCTTGTTTTTATTTTATCTACAACCAAACAGCTTAATATTAGCTTCAGATTTCATCACATAGATTTAACTTTTTTTCTTAAATTTACGACTAACGCTTTTCTGATGTGACCATTTGTGACCAAAAAAATTTCCGGAAAAGCTTATTCTCCGATGTTATTCGACATTAAAAATATTTCACAAAATATATCAAAATAAAATTTGAACGATCATTCAAATTTTATATCTAATTTTGTGACCAATTCATTTTTAATGTGACCACTTGTGACCAAATCAACCTTCACCATTTTGATTATTAACATTTTTTTTAAAAATCAATAAATCTCCTACTTCGATATTTAATGCCGTACAAATCTTATCTATAGTTTCAAAATCAATTCGAACAGACTCATCGTTATAAAGCTTATGTAGTGTAGATTTATTTATCCCTGTACTTCTCACCAAATCAGCCACCTTCAGCTTCCGCTCAGCTAATAGAACTGCCAAGTTTGAATTAATCATAAAATTTCCCAGTTAAATAATAAAAAGTACTTGCAAAGACATAAAAATATGATAATTTACGTCTTAGGGATAATTTTTCCTAGTTACCTAGTAAAAACATGAGGTTCTATTATGTCATACACCTATCTCACAGCCCAACAACTGGCTGAAAAAATTCAGTACGATGCTCGTACCATTCGCAACCAATTAAAGGACAGTGTCTTTATTGAAGGTGTTCACTACATCCGCCCTTTTGGTGGTCGCAAAATTCTTTTTGTTTGGGAACGTATTGAAACTGAAATGCTTAAGTTTACTGGACTAAGCATGGATGCCCTACATTAAGTTTCAGGAGGTTTAACTAATGGCTACCATCCGGGAACGAAGTGGCAAACTAATTGCCGATTTTCGCTACATGGGCATTCGTTGCAGAGAAACAACCAGTCTTGAAGACAATGCTTATAATCGCCGCATTTTAAAAAAACGTCTCGAGCAGCTTGAAGCTGAAATCACTTTAGGAACTTTCGAATACGAAAAATACTTTCCTAGAAGTAAACGCATTGAGGAATTTAAAGAAAAAAGAAGCCAACAAATTGCTGTCCAAACCAATGTTCCTCTATTCAAAGATTTTGTGCACATTTGGTTTAAGCAAAAACAAGTTGAATGGAGAAGTTCCTATCAGGAAAAAATTCAAATTGTCATGAAAAAATATTTGATTCCTGCTTTTGGGAATCAGGTAATGACAAAAATTAAGAAATCAGACCTGCTGAACTTCCGTGCCTCTCTCGCCAAAGTGACACACGGAAATGATCAAACAAGTCTGAAAGCATCGAGGATTAATCAAATCATGACGCCTTTACGTATGATACTCAATGATGCGGCTGAACGATATGAGTTTGAGTCGCCTTATAAAAATATTAACAATCTGAAAGAAAGTAAGATTGAAGTCACACCTTTTTCTCTGGAGGAGGTACATAAAATTATCACCACGGTACGTGAAGACTTCAAACCTTATTACACCATTCGCTTTTTCACAGGTATGCGTACCAGTGAAATCGATGGTCTTCAATGGAAAAATATCGACTTACAACGTCGTGAAATCCACATTAGAGAAGCGCTAGTAAATGGTGTTCTTGGCGGAACCAAAACTTATGGTTCTGACCGCACGATCCAAATGAATGATCGGGTTTATCAAGCCTTTTTACAACAGAAAAGCTTAAATAATGGTAAATCAGAGTTTGTTTTCTGCAATCGTGATGGTGGACCTCTCGATTATCGTCTGGTGAATAAACGTGTTTGGCATCCCCTACTACGCTTTTTAGGGCTAAAGCCCCGTCGTGCTTATCAAACACGCCATACCGCAGCAACACTCTGGTTGTCGGCAGGCGAGAATCCGGAATGGATCGCACGCCAGCTGGGACATTCAACCACTGAAATGCTGTTTCGGGTCTATAGCCGTTACATCCCCAATGTTACGCGCCGCGATGGCAGTGCATTTGAAGCCATGCTGGAAAAACTAAATACAGAGGAGCTTGCACATGAATAGTAAAGCTTTCTTTGGTGGTGTGGTCGTCAGCCCTGAAGCAGATATAGTCGCTCGTGAATTAATCCATGAGCTACACATTCCCAAACTGCATAATCTGGCCTTTTTGCTGGAAATCAATAAATGCTTCGATGATCACCAAGCATTGAGACTCTGGTTACAGCGAATGCTGGATGAAGGGGAAGCCCATTACGATGACCTGGCCCAACAGGCTCGTCTCCGGTTAATGAGCTTAGCTTCCTGATCAAATAAATAACAAGGTCATCTAATTGATGACCTTAGCTCTCTATACCTATAAGAAAGGTGGACACATGCATAAAGATATTTCAATTTGGATGCCACTCTATATTGGCGACTTACAGGCGAAATTTGCACGAATGACAGCAGAACAAATTGGTGCAGCACTGCTGTTAATGATGGATTTCTGGAAAAATGGTGCTATTCCTCATGACCTAGCGACAGTATGTAGCATCACAAAATTATCGCAACATACCAAGGCTAAAACTTTGTTGAATACGCTGTTGGCCCTGGAATTGTTTGAAATCGAATCTGAGCAGATTCATTCAAGTTTTTTAACCAGTTTAAAAAGCCAGGCATTGCAAAATCAGCAAATGAAATCTGATAAAGCTAAAAATGCAGCTCAAGCACGTTGGGGGAAATCCGCAAGCAATGCTCAAGCATCAGCCAAGCAACGGAAAGTAAATGCTCAAGCAAATCATAAGCATAGCCCGAGTATTACTCAAGTCATGCTTGAACCATGCCCTTCATCTTCATCTTCATCTTCATCTTCATCTTCATCTTCATCTTCATCTTCATCTTCATCTTCATCTTCATCTTCAAATTTTGAAGAAAAAAATGAGAGTTTTTTAGAAAATTCAAAATGGATTTAGGAGAATAATCATGAATACCATGCTTAAAACGCTCCAGTTTCGCGCAGAAACAACAGAAACACTCTGCCCTACCCATCACATACCCCTGATGGAAATTGCCGGTCATAGGCTCTGTAAATTATGTGCGAAAGAAACCGTCCATCACTCACATGCAACCTATGCAGATGAGCTGCAACAGCGATTTCTACAACAGAAAATCAAAAACTCAGGGCTCAACAAACGCTACCTGGATCGTGGCTTCAAGAATTATGTAGTTGCATGTCCTGCACAAGACAATGCCATCAAACTATGTCAGGCTTTTGCACAGCAGATTATTTCTGACAATTATCCAAACCTGCTGCTCATTGGTACACCGGGTACAGGAAAGACTCATCTGAGTGCGTCAATCATTCGCAACATTCTGCATAACAGCACAAAATCTGCACGCTACTATACCAGTGCAGAAATTGCTCAAAAAATGATGGACACCTGGTCAGATGCTTCACGCTCTGAAAAGGAAGTTATCAAACATTTCTCCAGTTTTGATTTATTGGTGATTGATGAATATGGCTTACATGACCGACATGAGAAACGTCTGGAGATGGTACATAAAGTTCTGTATAGCCGTTATGACAATATGAAGTCCACACTGCTAATTTCCAATTTCACACTTCAGAATATACAGCGGGATTTAGGTGTCCGATTATGGTCGCGGTTGCATGAAAACAATTTGATTGTAGTGCCATGTTATTGGGAGGATAATCGGATAATCGGATAATCGGATAATCGGATAATCGGATAATCGGATAAGAGTAAAGTCTAATTAAGCCAATTATCTTACTAAGATAATTGGCTTTTCAGTTAGTAATGTTACCAAAGTAATGGCCTTTAGCATGTGGAAAAAAATTCCAGAAGAGGGTGTGAAGTCCTCTCATTTTTAAGTTGAAGCTCACAGGGTCGCTTGCTAAGTTGCATTTATTAAAATTTATACCAACTGGCTAAACTATTAAAATAAAGCGCAAGTGATTCAACGACATAATTTGACGTATACCATGATTTTTTTTTGAAAACTAAGACGTCCAGATGTATTATCAAAACATAATCGTGGATTTATGTAGAAGATGGTTTATTTAGACTTTGCTGCTTCGACCCCGTTGCTCCCTTCTGTTAAAACAGAATTGTTTCGTTCTTTTCAAGAAGATTACTCAAATCCTTCTTCTGTTCATCAAATGGGCCAATCTTCTGCTGATAAAATAGAAATTGCCCGTGGAAAAATTGCGGAGTCAATTGGAGCATATAAAAGAAATAGTTTTTACGAGTGGAGCATCTGAGTCAAATAATTTAGCAATTAAAGGTTATCTACTCGCTAACACAAAAAAAGGCAAGCATATTATAACAAGCACTATCGAACATAAATGTGTCTTATCTATTTGTAATTTTTTAAAAAAAGAATTTGATTATGAAATCACTTATATTGCACCACAAGTAAATGGCATTGTAAAAGCACAAGATATTATTTCACATATGCGTGAAGATACAGTACTTGTTAGCATTATGCATGTAAATAATGAACTAGGATCTATTCAACCTATCAAAGAAATTGGCGATGCTTGCTTCAAAAAAAATATCAAATTTCATGTTGATGCCGCGCAATCTTATCTAAAAGTAAAATTGATGTGGATGAATTAAATATTGATTTTCTTTCCCTTTCTGCACATAAAATTTTTGGCCCTAAAGGTATTGGAGCTTTATACATCAGAGAGGCTTTGTTGCATAAATATGTAAGCATCTGATTTAAATAAATTTAATTTTGGATCAAAAAATAATCAAAACTTTTAAAATCATATAGTTATGAAATCTTTGTGCAACAAAGCCCTTTAACAGTAATACTTCTAAGTAATGAAGAATAAAGAAATTGAATACGACATTCCCTGTCGTATGACTTACGCCAGTCGCGTATAACCTCGTGCTAAACCACAAGGTTATACGCTCCAATGGATAAATAACTCAAAGCACAGGGATGATCCACATCCCTGTACTTTGTATGTGACTCGAAAGCCACCCTTAATATGATATTAACCGATGATGATTTGACCGTTTGCCAATAACTGCTCCAAAGTTAAACCCGCTTGATTTTCAAGCACCAGTAATTCTGTCGAATGATAGGCGGTTGCCGAACCATCACGATCTACCGACACTACGACATTATCGCCATCCTCAGTTACAGAGATATAGTCTGCGATATTTGAGTGATCCTCTAGCAATCCGGTAAAGAAGTCTGCGCTAAACTCAATTTTGTCAGCTTCGCTATCCGTAGCAGTGTCACCAAAATGGAAATCTTTCCATGTATCGGTAGCATTGCCAGCAGTCGCATCGGCAGCATTTAAGACCACATAGATCGCTGTGTCTGAACCCAAACCACCTATCAAGGTATCGTTACCTGAACCACCATTGAGGATGTCACTTCCTGCACCGCCATTTAGGCTGTCATTCTCGAAACCGCTTATCAGCAGATCATCATCGAACGAATCGGCAACGAAGCTTTCGGCAGATGCACTCCTGCCGGTAATGCCGGATTCGCCGTAATCGAACTCGCCGATGGTGTAGGTGTTGGTCGAACCCTGCACCTCCAGTCCATCCACCAGGAAGTTGCCGTCGCCCGCCTTCACGACCAGGTAACGGAAGTCGTCGTCGATACCATTGAGGTCGAAGGCCCGCCGGGTGGTGTTCTGACCATTGTTATTACCATTGCCCGATCCACTCACCGATCCGTTGGCAACCAACACCCCGGCAGCGTCATAGGCATACCACTGCGCGGTTTCTCCATTGGTGAAGTTGGTGAAGGTCAGGCGTGCGGACTGAACGTCATAACCGATATCGATCACCAGGCTTTCGTTGCCGGAGATACGGGCATCGGTACCGCCTGTACCGCCGGTCACGCCGATGCCATTGCCACGCGTATTTGCGGCGTCCAAAATCCCATTCACGTTCCTGGCACCTACACCCGTCGATGCCGCCAACGCCACATCCAACGTCTCGCCCACCTGCAACCCATTGGTTGGCTGCCCAGCGAAGAACAGTGCCGTGTTGTTGGTGTAGCCCGCCACCTCGAAACCGGCTTGGGTCCACTCGGTCACGCTTGCATCCCCGCTTGCCGCAAGTGTCGTGGCCCCCGCGCTCACGCTACCGCTGAGCACGTTGGACTGCGCCCCGTTCGGATCGGTCAACTGGATCTGCACGGTGCGCTCGCCACCCGCCGCGCCGGGCTGGAACATCACCGAGCGGATGGCATCCTCGAAGTCGGCCAGCGAGGCCGGGCCGGTCAGAGTCAGCACCTTGTTGCCGTCGACGGTGGTTTCGCTGGCAGTGATGCCCAGCGGCAGCACCGTGATCAGCTTGTCGCCGGTCTGGGTGCCCAGCAGAGTGATGGCGGCGGACTGGACCTGGCCGTTGTCCCAATCGCTGATGCTGAAGGTTCCACCGGTGGTGACCTTCACATAACCGGAAATCAGGTCCTGGCCCGAGCCATTGGGATTGACCACGGTCACCGTGTTCCCGCCGGGCACGAAATCCGGTACGCCCAGCCCGGGGTTGGTCAACCCTTGCGGGAAGATCGTTGCGAAATTCGTGCCGTTTCGGGTACCGATGAAGATTTCCTCCAACTCGGTGGAGTTCATGTTGCGGGTGGCATAGAAGCGCACGCCGTCCTCGGTCATGATGATCTGGAAACGCGGCAGGCCGTTGCTATTGGCAGTCCAGGGATTGCCTACACCCAGCCAGGTGCCATCGGCAAAACGCAGCGTGACGACATGCTGCCCCGTGCTGGTGGTGGTTTCGTTTTCCAGCTGGAAGATGGTCGTGGAACCCGTTCCGTTACTGAAAATATCCTGGCCGTTGACCAACAGGCTGAAGGTGTTGTCCACCCGATCGAGGTTAATCACCGCGCGCACCGTGGACGGGTCCACACCAGTGCCGACGTTGAAGGTCATGGTGTTGGTGCTGGCATTGTTGTCGCCTGCCGTGCCAACCGAGGAGAACCGGCCATCGCCCAGATTGCCGCCGCTCACCGGCGGCTGCTCGCTGGCGGTATCGATCGCAATCGTCGGTGCGTCATTGCTGCCGTTGACGGTGATGTTGAGGTTGGCGGTGTTGGTGTTGCCCGCCGCATCCCGCACCGTGTAGGTGATCACCTCGACAGGATGATCGTTATTGTTGAGCGCCTGGGTGACCTGGCGGCCGTTGTCCAGGGTGTAGGTGTAAGCACCGTTCGTGCCGATGGTGATGGTGCCGTAGGTGGTGGTGATCGACCCACCCGGCGCTGCGGTGTACTCGACACCGCCCACGGTGACCTTGAACCCGGTCACCGTGCCGGCTGCACTGCCGTCGTTGCTGAGCACGTTGCCGCTGGCCGAGCCAACGCCCGGCACGGTGTTGCTGGTTTCGGTGACCGAACCGCTGTCATCGGCGGCGCTCGGCGGCCGGGTATCGATCACCACATTGTCGCCGTTGCCACTACCGGCGTTGCCGGCGTTGTCGTAGTAGCTGCCGTTGCCCACGGTCACGGTGGCGCTGCCCTCGTAGTTGGCATTCGGAGTGAGGGTGCCACTCCAGGTCAGGCCGCCGTTGCTGCTGGTCAGGTTGCCGATGCTGACATTGGCAGGGTTGCCCAACAATGCACGGACTTCCGCCGCCGTCAGCGGCTGGCCCGAAGCGTTGTGCGGCACTTCGCTGAAGGTCAGGGTCACCGTGGTGGTTTCACCGGCGATCAGATCGCCATCCGCAATTTCGACAGTGACCATCGGAGCCTGGGTATCCACACGCACACTGTCGCTGTCGCCGCCACCGACATTGCCGGCACGGTCGTGGTAGCCGCCCGCATCGATGCTGATCGTGAGCGTTTCATCCGCCATGCCCGACGTCGGGGTGACGGTGCCGGTCCAGGTGTGACCGCCATCGCTGGTGGTCAGATCACCCACGCTCACGCCCGTCGGCAAGTTCAGCAATGCCTTGACCTGCTCGGCCGTCAGTGCGGTGCCGGTGGCATCGTTGTACGGTACTTCGCTAAACTTGATGCTCAGATCGGTAGTCTGGCCAGCCAGCAGCTTGACCGCGTCGATCTCGACATCCACGGTAGGCGCTGCGGTATCCACGGTCATAGTGAAGTTGCTGGAGACCTCTCCACGCAGGCCGGTGGCATCGTTGTAGGCACGCGCCGTCACCGTGACGGCGCCATCGGCTAGGGAGCCAGTGGTGGTGATCGGCGGGCCCAGACGCTCAGGCGGTACTTCCCAGGTCACCGTACCTGTGGCCTCGGCGAGCGGAGTGCCGTCCGCCGTAGTGCTGATCATAATTGGGTTGGACAGGTTGTATAGGTACACCAGGATGTGGGTAACTGAATGCCCTTCCTCCAGTGTGATGCTGCCCTTAATTGTGCCCTTGTTGTCGTTGGTCACACCGCCGTTGATCACATCGGCGTTGTGTATGCCTCCAGAAACGGCATCTCCATAGCCCGTCACCATGACCGGTGGCAGATCAAGCAAGTCCTCTGGGTCAATGACAAGGTCATTGCTGATGCCGATATTGCCTGCACTGTCGGTGATGTGAACCTTGAGCTTCGACCTGTCGAACGTTTCACCGTCCGCTAGACCCAGCCCGCTAGAATTCAGATCCACCTTGATCGACAGGTAATCGGTACCGGCAATCCGGTCGCCCACCGTACCCGTACCAACCACGTTGCCGTTATAAGTGACGGTCACAAAGTTACCAGTATTGGCGCCTTGTTGATCACCGAACGGACCAGCGTATTCCGATACCAGTGCCGTGACTTCGTTCTGACCTTCGACGTAATCCACGCTGGTGGCTTCCGGCGCGACGGTATCGGTGACGAAGGTGTATTTCTGCGAGGCCTCGCTGGCCTTGCCAGTCACTGGGTCGACCGCCTTCACCTGTAGGTAGATGTTGTCGTTGCGAAGGTGGCCAGCGGCCCAGATGGTTTGTAGCACGTCGTGGAACTGATCCGCACTGATGGTCCATGCGCCAGTGTTCGGGTCCACCGTTACGGTCACGTCAGCACCATTAGGGAAGCCAGGCACGCCCTGTATCTCATCTGAAGTGGTGAACTTGTTGGCGTACAGACGCAAGGTGACCTCACCATTCTCATTGACCAGCGCCGGATCCACCGTGCCAGTGATGTCCCCAAGCACGTCATTGCTGTAGTTCACGGTATTGGCGGCGGTGGTGATGATCTGGCTCTGCGACATACCACCGACGGTGTATTCCACCACGATGTCGGTGTTGTTGCTGTACGGCTCCAGGGTGTAGCTGCCATCGGCGTGGATGGTGATTTCACCGGCTGCCACGCGAATGGCCTCGCCGATCGCAACCGGCGCGCCGTTGACGGTGACGCTGCCGGAGTCGATCGTCTGGCCAGCGGCCACGCCATCAAGCTGGCCGTCATCGATGTAGCTGTTGCCGACCGAACCGATGTTTTTCAGCAGTACGGTGGTGACCTCCACCTGCGCATCGTGGGTGGAAACCTGGACCTGATAGTTCTTGCCGTCTGCGCCCGTAACGGTGAAGTAGTCCATCAACGGACCTGCCGAAGCGGTCAACTCGGCTTCGATACCCGTGTTGAGCTGGTAGCTCCAGTGGCCGTTTGCATCGATACTGAACACGCCGTGTTCGCCAGCTTCATTGCTGACAGGCGTGAAGCCCTGCGGCTGGTGCCAATCGCCCAGCACCTGCCCAGCAATGGTGGTGGCAGGCGTTGGTGCGCCGGGGACGACCGTGGTGCTCTGCACGCTGTCGATGTTGTCGCCATAACCAGTGATGACCGGCGGTGGCGGCGCAGCGACGGTGTAGGTGTGGCTGGTGTTCGCGCTGTTGCCAGCGGCATCGCTGACGGTGGCGCTGGCGCTGCCGTCCTTCAACAAAGCAGCTTGTGCTTGGGTGACCGGAGCCGTCCAGGTGCCGCCTGCAGCGACCGTGCCGGTGACGACGATCGGGCTGCCATCCACATCGTTGAAGATCACGGTGACGGTAGTGCCTTCGGCCACGCCAGTGACCGTACCGGCGACGGTGATGCCGCTGCCAGTCTTCTCGCCCCACTGCACGATGTCATCGCCGCTCGCCACCGTGGTGATGGTGATGGTCGGCGCGGTCAGGTCGAGGGTGGCCCCCTCGCTGTCATTGGCCGGGTTACCCGCCTTGTCGGTGACTTCGGCCAACACGGTGATCGGGCCATCGGCCAGACCGGTGAGGTCGGCGGTGGTGCTGTAACTACCATCGGTACCGACGGTGGCGGTGACCACGACGGTGGCACCGTTCCCATCGGTCACGGTCACGGTGACGGTCTGATCCGCCTCGACACCGGTGGTGGTGCCGCTGAGGGTGATGTTGGTCGCCTCATCGCGCGACAGGTTGCCGTCGCCGATTGCAGCCTGGTCGATGGTCGGCGCAGTGGTATCGACGGTCACGCTGTCGCTGTTGCCTGTACCGGCATTGCCCGCCTGGTCGTAGTAGCTGTTGGCCGGCACCGTTACCGTCAGGTCAGTCGCATTGACAACGCTGTCGGCGGTGAGAGTGCCGGTCCAGGTCAGGCCGCCATTGCTGGTGGTCAGATCACCCACGCTCACGCCCGCCGGCAAGTTCAGCAGAGCCTTGACCTGCTCGGATGTCAACGCGACGCCCGTGGCACTGTGCGGCACTTCGCTGAAGACGATGGTCAGGTCGCTGCTGGGATCGGCGATGTTCAACACCGCGTCGGTGATAGTCACCGTCACGCCTGGCTGCACGGTATCGACCGTGACCGCATGGTTGTCCGAGGCTACGTTGCCGGCCTCGTCGCTTACCGTTGCCGTGACCGTCAACGGGCCATCGGCCAGGTCACCCACGTTGTCCGCAGGCACCGTCACGGTCCAGTTGCCATCAGTACCCACCGTTGCGTAGTGGATCTTGCCGCCCACGACCACCTCCACCGGCTGGTTTGCTTCCACGCCCGTGGTCGTGCCGGTGATGGTCAGACTCTCGTCCGATTCCAGCGCGTTGATCACATCGTCAACGGCCAGCGGGCCGGTGATGGTGATCGTGGCTTCAATGTCCACCGAGTAGGTGCGGTTGGTATCGGCCGTGCCCGCATTGCCAGCGTCATCATGAGTGGTGACGCTGGCGGAGATGGACGTACCAGCCGCCAGATCAGCCCCCGGCACATTGATGCTGAAGCGCAGCGTGCCTTCGTCGTCGTAGACCTCGCCGGTGAAGGTTTTGCCATTGACGGTCAGGGTGACGATATCCTCCACCTTCGCATCGCCCCCCACCGTACCCGTCACCGGCACGTTGTCGCGCTCGGATTCGGACTTATTGATTACGTTGTCCGCTGTAACCGCATCAATGCTAAGCGTCGCTGTCGGTGCTGTGGTGTCAACGCTATAGACTTTATCAGCTGTCACTGTCGCAGGGTTGCCTGCCACATCATGCACCACCACACTGCCTGCGATTGATTGGTCGCCATCAGCCAGCAAATCACTACCTGCTACATCAACACTCCAACTACCGTTTGCTTGAACTTCAGCAGTGTACTGTTGATTGTTGATGGTCAGAGTGACGATATCGCCCTCAGTAAATTCACCGGTCACGTTACCAGTCAACGTCACAGTTTTTCCTGCTTCCGCAGCATTCACAACGTTGTCCGCTGTAACCGCATCAATGCTAAGCGTCGCTGTCGGTGCTGTGGTGTCAACGCTATAGACTTTATCAGCTGTCACTGTCGCAGGGTTGCCTGCCACATCATGCACCACCACACTGCCTGC
>NZ_VPAO01000102.1:0-1107 GCF_013419235.1 Acinetobacter sp. YH12098 | reverse complement strand
GTTTGAAGGATAAAAAAAGAATTGGGATTCAGCCCCAGGTTGAAACTTAATACGAGATCAAAGGGGTCAATTTTACTTTGCCATTTGAAAGGTAAAAGGGGTCAATTTTAGAATGCCGTTGACACCATTGCAAAGCCTATATCTTTTTGCGCAATTTCCTCTCCAATATAAGTCATTGCAACAGCAGCAACACCACTCACACTTAAACCAATCAGCACGCGATTCAGTAGAAATACTTCCCAAAGCGGAAATATAGAACTGATTATTAAAAGTGACGCTGCCAAAAATAAAGCGGTGACCATGACAGGCTTACGGCCGAATCGATCTGAAATCAAACCAGTGAACAGCAGCCCTACCGCTAAGGCAATGGTTGAAAAAGATAATGGAAAGCTGCTATGTGTCGGACTGACATGAAAATAATCAGCAAAAATGGGCATCATCGGTTGTACACAATACAACGATGAAAAAATTGCGAAGCCCGCTAAAAATAAAGAAAATAAAATGGCAAGAAATGGCCGTGTGCCATATTCAATATAAGGAGAATTTGAGGCTAAATCAGACATGAGCTTTCCATCAATGACACGGATAGTATACGCCTTTCAGTCTTTAATTTATAAATCACATAAAAATGAATGAAGCTTTTCTTCTATATTTCTACTTTATCTTTTCCTCTTTTTCTTCCCTTTTCATCACGCATAAAAAAACACCCCCTGCACTAGTCAGGGGGTGTTTTGAATAATGAGCTGGCGATGACTTACTCTCACATGGGTAACCCCACACTACCATCAGCGCTAAGAGGTTTCACTTCTGAGTTCGGGAAGGGATCAGGTGGTTCACTCTTGCTATTATCGCCAGCACAACTGTTATGACTTTGCATTTGGTCTTATCTTTTCAGTGCCGTTGCTTGGTCAAATGAGTTATTAACAGATCATATCTGAGTTCTTGCGAGTAGAACTAAGCAGTGCTTAATTATACTCTCATTTGTTCTTAAGCGTTAACTAAATCAAGTTATTTTGCTTAATATCGAATCAATTGATGCTTGATACAACAACTGTTTGGGTGTTGTATAGTCAAGCCTCACGAGCAATTAGTATTGGTCAGCTTCAT